>CAMZEW010000039.1:0-13839 GCA_947305875.1 uncultured Lachnoclostridium sp. | reverse complement strand
GGAATTCCTCTTCCGGACGAAGCAGCCACGAAAAATCATACGGATTGATTCCGATGACAACCCTTGCCTGCTTTCCTCCCGTCACCTCGGTCTCCGCGAGGAAGTTGCCGCTGTACACAAGATGGAACGCATAAACTTCGCCCTGCTCTTCGTCGGTCCCCGGCGTGCAAAGCGCAAGGAACGGGTTGTGCTGCGCCGAAGTCACGCCTCTTAAGCTGTCCGTCAGCTGCTTACCGGCATGCAGCGGCACCCGGCTGACCGCGCACTCACGCGCCCAGTTGCCGTTCAGCGTAATCATCTCATAATCCATCCCGGGCAGCTCCACGCATGCGGATAGCACGCGCTGCAGACGCACGTCCCCGTATCCACGGTTATAAACCTTCACGGCCCTCGTAATGACGTTACGGTCGCGGAAAATGCTATAGCTCAGTTCCGCCGTAAGCCCCGCGTGTTCGTCTTCCATCGTGATAATAAGCGTCTCCGCCTCATCTTCTTTTGCAAATGTCGCGGGAATGCAGCTCACGCCCTTCTGCTTAAGCTCCGGCTTCCCGGCAACAATCCGGTGGCTCTTATACCGGAGGTCGCATGCGGACATGCCGTCCCCGTCGAGAATCATAAAGCACGGCTCACGGAAATCGCCGATGCCGTGGCACGGGTACTCAAACGGGCGGGAATCCATAAATCCCATCCGCTCGCGATTGTGATGTTTAGGGGTATAATTTCCCTCATCCAGATGCAAAAGGTACGTAAGATCGTCGTCACCGCACCGCCTGCCGTAATAAACGTGAAGAAGATATCCCTCCTCGGTCACGGCCATGGCATAGGTAATGCCGTCGTTGTCAAGCCGCAGTACGGTAATCTTCTCCTCGCTCAGTTTCTCCGCTCCCCATACATGGAAGCTTACGCTTGTCTGTTCTTCCCGAATCATACTTTATTCCTCTCTTATTACGCTATTCTTTGCGATTCGCAAAAACCGCTTTTATCCTGTCAGAATTCTCCACTGGTTCTCGTCTGCGTTATACAAAATCTTCACCAGCCGCTCGGTTCCGAAAACCAGAATCTTACACTCAAATGTCCGGATATGGCCGCGCACAATTACCCCGTTCGGGAGGACGTAATCTCCCTTTCCGGACAGGTCCCGATACCCGCGGATCTGATAAGTCTGCATCTCTCCGGTTTCGTCCGTAAGCCGTATCTTAATCGGCATGATGCTGCGGTCGCGGTTATGCTGGCAGATCACATCAATTCGGTTGTCGCGTTCCTCAATAACTCCCATGTCTGTACCCTCTTGTACAGACAATAATAGAACATTTGTTCGAGTTTGTAAAGGGGGTTTTTGAAGAATTCACAAATCTTCACTTTCGTGCTTTTTATACCCTTCACCGAACACCTCCGAGGCCGACGAGATGATTAAAAACGCTTTTTTATCCTCTTCGGTGATAATCTCTCTTGCCCGCGTAAAGTTATGCTTTTTCACCATGCAGAGCATAACCGGACGCTTCTCTCCGGTATACGCCCCGCGCCCGTCAAGATAGGTCACACCGGTATCGAGTTCTTTCATGAACCGCTGTGCAATCGCCTCATGCCGATCACTCACAATCAGAAGTTTCTTCGTCTCGTCGCTTCCGTACAGAACAAGGTCCAGAATCTTCGCGCTCACAACCGCTCCGACGCCTGCGTAAAGCGCCGTTTCGATGTCCTGAAAGACAAATGCGGACGCCGTAATGACAATCGCGTCGGCACACAGGATAAGCGGCCCGGTTCGAAACTGCTTATTCCGAATCCGGACAACCTTCGCGAGGACGTCCGTGCCGCCTGTGGAGCCTCCGCCCCGCATCACGATACCGATGCCGACACCGAGCGCCGCGCCGCCGTAAAGTGCTGCTAGAATCGGGATATCCGTAAGAAACGGATCCCAGATTCCTTTCCTCGCAAGAAGTGACAACATGTTTGTAAAGCCCGAAACCATACCGGTCGCAAGCAGCGTATAAAACATGAATTTCCGGCTCAGGCACACAAACCCGAGAATCAGAATCGGAATATTGAGGACCAGATACGCGGTACCGACGGCAATCTTCGGATTGATGTAATGAAGCATTACCGAAATACCCGATATGCCTCCCGGTGCCAGATGATTCTTATCCATAATGGCATAGAGCGCCGATGCGTACGCCGCGCTTCCGACAAGGAGTGCTGCGATTTCCAATATTACTCTCTTTATCTTCCTGCTCATAAGATTTCCTTTGTATTTCGAAGTGCCGGAAAAACTCCGCGCCGGACCTTCTGCTGTCATTTCATTGTATCACATTTTCCTTCAGCGTACAATCATTTTGGATGTCAACATGGTACTCAATGTTTCAACATCCGGTCAATGGTACCACTCAAAATTTCTTTCATGGTATCAATCATCGGAATTCGACGGCTTGAGTACCACATTTTCTTCGTCCCGTGAATAATATTTTAGAATTCATGGTATCCACCCGCCGCTTTTCAGCATATGAGTACCATTTCTTCCGAAAAAAATGGTACTCAACACGTAAATCCGCGCGTTGAGTACCATAATTAACAAAAACAGCTGAAATTCTCAGAATCGATAACCGTTGAACCGGGGCCCGCAATACTACTCCACCGTCTTCAGAGCGTCGCTCTTCGGAATCCGGCGAATCTTTAAAAGCTGCATTGCGACAACAATAATGTAGCTCGCGATGCCGAGGAGCACCATCTTCCAGTAGCAGTCGTTACTGATGCAGTACGGCAGGTAGCCGCTGATACGCTGGTACAGGTAATTCTTGAAGATCAGCCTTAGCAGCCAGTCGACAAGCGGTACCGCAAGAAGCAGGCTTCCGACCACGACGATGGAGGTCGAAACGATATAAAGCCCGCCGATTTCGCCGCCGGTGAAGCCGAGAATCTTCGTCATCGAGATACTCGTCTGGTTGCGCTCAATAATCTGCTTCGCAAGCAGATAAACCATCAGAACGAACATCAGGATGCCGAACCATTTGACGGGGCCCATAAAGTCCGCAAACGCTTTCCACAGCTGGTCCGCGAAGCTTCCGAATGTGCTGCTGTCGAGGCGCATGTACACATTTGCCTCCGAAAGCTCCGTAAGCTCGCTGTCGGAGAAGTAGCCGGTGTAGTAATCGGGCGTTTTTTCGAACTTCTCGTTGAATTCATCAATATTCATGAATACCGCGAGCGATGCCTCATACGGATATTCTCCCGCCACGGTAAATGTGAAGTTTTTATCCGCGTACTTATCGTAAAGGCTTACGGTGTCGCCGGCCTTTACTTTGTATTTGTCCATGAAACCGTTTGAAAGGAGCACCTTCCCGGAAGGGATGGCGTCTTTCACATAGCGGCTGTTCTGCGAAATTCCGTAAACCGAGATTTCGTCGGTTTTATAGTCTTTCCGCGTCGTTTCGAGCGTCGCGATTGCATACTTCTCCGCATCGGCCGCCGTCGCTTCTTCGGGTGCCTTTAAGACATACTGGTAACGGCTCAGACTCGTGTCCTCAATCCGCTTCGCGACATCGTTAAGAAGCGGCTCGAACATCAGTCCGAAGATGATGATGGCGCCTGCCATAATGACGCCGACCGCCATCGTGATATAGTTCGGAAGGTTCTGCAGAATAATCCGGATGCGGAAGCGCCACGGGAACGGAATCTTCCGGTTCAGTTTAAGCGCGCGCTTCTTCTTGCGGCCGCTTGTCTCACGGCGCAGGAACAGAAGCGGTCCGATCCGCATCTTCCAGATCAGGATGGCCACATTGATGACAATCATGATAATCGTCGGCCAGAGCGTCGTCTTGATGAACGCCTCCTTGTTCCAGAACGTCTCGACCCTGCCGAGTGAATACATCTTATTGTAGATGTCGACCATGAAGCCGCGCATCGCCGTATAGCCGAGCACATTGCCGACAAGCATTCCTGTAAGGAACGACAGGAGCGGAAGCGTCATATAGTGCCGCACCATCTCGCCGCGCGTATAGCCCGACGCACGCAGCGTACCGATGACCGCCGCCTCTTTCGAAATCGTATTCATCGTCGTTACCGCAACGATGAACGCAAGCACCGCGACAACGATATACAGGAACACGACCATCGCGCCCTCGTCGCCGCTCATGTCTTCTCCGGCAAATGTGATGCTCTTATTCTCATACCCCGGCAGGAAGTCGGTTGCCTCAAGCATCACAAGCCCGGTCTCGCCGGAAAGCGCCCGCTTCAGAATGTCGCCGTCCACCTTAAGGATTTCATCGCGGAGTGCCGCGAGCACCTTTTCTGCAGCCTCCTGTTTTGCCTTATCGGTTTCGGGTTTATTGTTGTATATCCATGCGTAACTGATTGTCGTCCGGTCGGACGCGAAAGCATCGAAGCCTTCCTCCGTCATCAGCCCGACGGCAAATGTCTCAATATCAAACATCAGGTCCGCATTGTCCTTAAACAGCGCGGTGTAATTCGGAAACGCACAAAAACCGCTGATGGTCAGTTCCTTACCCGAAAGCGTAATCCGGTCTCCGACCTGATACTTGCCCTTTCCGAAATGCAGGTTATCAAGAAGGATTTCCCCGTCCTTCTCGGGGAAGCGTCCCTCCGTCACCTCGGGAAGGTTCGCACCGCTTTCGCGGTACACACGGAACGTCACGCCATCAAGGTCTTCCTCAAAGTAATCCGTTTGGTAAAGCTTCACGTTCGCATTTGCCGAAACGGCATCCAAAAGCTCCTGCTCCGGCCTTACGTTAAATGCCACGTGCCCGTCTTCCACATTGTTGTTTGCAAGATTTTTCTTATAACTCTTCGCGATTCCCGCGTTCGCCACAAGGAAACTCGATACGACCGAGACAACCATGACGATGAAGAGAAAGATTACGAGATACTTACCGAAATCGCTCCTTAGTTCGCGCGGAAGCCGTTTATTCATGGGATTTCTCATGATACGCCTCCTACCATTCGATCTCGGAGACCGGAAGCTTCTTCTCGTTCAGGTAATTGCGGCTCACCTTGCCGTCACGAAGCTTTACGACGCGGTCCGCCATGTTCTTAAGGGCGTCGTTATGGGTTACCATGATAATCGTGTTGCCGTATTCTTTATTGATGCGCTCAAGAAGCGCCAGGATTTCTTTCGAAGTATTGTAATCAAGCGCTCCGGTCGGCTCGTCGCAAAGGAGGATGTCCGGATTCTTGATGACCGCGCGTCCGATTGCGGTACGCTGCTGCTGTCCGCCCGAAAGCTGCGTCGGCAGCTTGTGCCGGTGCTCGTAAAGGCCGAGCGTCTTCAGCAGTTCATCGACATCGAGCGGCTTCTTGCTGAGGTATGCTCCAACCTCGACGTTCTCCCGTACCGTCAGGTTCGGAATCAGGTTGTAAAGCTGGAACACGTAGCCGAGATGGTCTCTCCGGTACTGCGTAAGCCGCTTTTCGTTCATGTCGGCGGTCTTCTCGCCGTCAATCATCACATACCCTTCATCGGCCTCGTCGATGCCGCCGATGATGTTAAGAAGCGTCGATTTGCCGCTGCCCGAAGGCCCCAGGAGCACACAGAACTCGCCTTTTTCGACACTCAGTTCCACGCCGTCAAGCACCTTCGTCCGTGCCTCTCCTTCGCCGTAGCTTTTCTTTACGCCTTTGATTTCCACAAAACTCATACTCACTTTCTCCTTTATATGAAATGTGGCATTTGCCATAGCGGAATGAAAAAGGCAGGTACCTTTCCGTACCTGCCAAAGCTTCTGAAAAAGTCGAGACCGGTACGGCAAATGCCATACTTAAGTCTCATCATTTAAGGCAAACCAGGTTGCCGAAGCCGCCATGATGTTGATTTGCCACGCGTTGCCGCGTCGATTACTCCCCTAAGGTTGTCTATATTATACATCATCGGTTAGCAACAGTCAACTTCCAAAAATCACAAACATTTTTCGGGAATCTTACGCTGTTTTTGTCATTTATCACAAATCACACATGCATCCCGGTCGTGTTGGCGATTGCCACAAGCGTCCCGAGATTGTCCGTGACGGTCACCTTGAAAAAGCACGTGCGGCGTCCGTCCTTCACGAGCTCGGCCGTTCCGAACAGCTCGTCTCCCTTTACGAGCGACATATAGCTGATCTGGCTGACCGCCGTCACCGTGTGGTGCTCCGGGCTGTTGGTTGCTACGGCAAATGCGAAGTCGCAAAGCGTGTAAACCGCGCCGCCCATTACCCCGCCGACCGCATTCTTGTGGATTGAGGTAATCGGCATGCGGCACTTCGAATAATTCTCGCCGACCTCCTCGATGACGATTCCCGAGGCCTCGGTCGCGTATTTGTCATTTGCAAAAAATCCTCTTGCTTCCTGAAGGGTCATATGTGTATGTTATCCGGTCGTGTCCTGCCGGACTGTCCTTTCTTTTAATGTGCTACATCATCAAAAATCCGAAGTTTAATACGCTCCTCTTCGGTCAGGTTGCGGAGCGGAACCCTTACCTGTTCGTAAGTAATCTCCTCGCGGTAGACAAGAAGTCCGTTTATATAGGTCAGGCGCTCGATCACATTGCCCGCAGTATCATATACGTATTCGCGGTGGTATTTGCCGAAATACGAGGCGTATCCGTCCAGGCCATACATCATGAAGTCGGCAATCCGCTGGCCCTTCTCGTCTTCGGACGCGTGAAAGTCATACTCTTCCCAGTCCGTCGGCGTCTCTGTCTTCGCCTCGACATTCACATCGTAAAACTTCTGATGCTTTGCAATCAGTTCACCGGCCTCGTTGTATTGTTTGGTTGCGTCATAGCCGTAGCCCCATCCGAAATACTGCCTGACCGATTCACGCATTTCGGTCAGATTGCCGTCACTGTTGTAGGCGTACTCTTTTTGTATGCGCCGGAGATCACTGTCTTCCCGGTATTCGGTAACTCTTCCGGCTGTATCCGTGACATAGGTCACCTGAACTTCTTCCTTGAGCTGCCCATCCGCCGAATAGCCTTCCCATTTTGCGAGTTTTCCGTCTTCCCAATAGTAATACTTATATTCCGGATACCAGGACCACTCATAATACTCTGCCCAGGTAGGATCCGACAACGTAATCCACTTATGTACCACATCTCCGTCGCGGTTATACCGGTACTCGTATGAACATGTCGGGGGCAGATTCGTCGGAGCATCATAGAAAACTCCCACAAGCGGAGAAAAAAGCGCATCATAAGAAATTACGTATTCCGGCTGAAAATCCCCCTCATAAGTCATGTTCAAAAGCTGACTGTAATAGACAAGATTTCCGTTTTGATCATAATCATACACAAGAACGTCGTTAAGCCTCTGACCGGTCTGTGTGCTTGCCACGTTCGACGGGTCAATGTCTTTCGACCAGAGGATCGGTTCCTCCATAAAGTTGAACTGCTCAAGCCAGAAAAACATGTCATTGGACGTGTAAAACTTCTGCCCGGTTATACGCCAGACATTCTGAAACTCCGGGTTGTATTGAATCTTCGGATCACCGGCCTCGAGTTCTTCCCACTCCTTCAGTTTCCGCTCCGCTTCCTGTGTCGGCTCCGGCGTGTCGGTCGGGACCTCCTGCGTTACCTCCGGCTTCTTCGAATTCGATTCGCCTGAACGGCCCTTCTTCCGGTCCTTACTGAAAACTGTCAGCAGTACTGCCATCTCGGCCGCAAGCAGAATCAGACATACTGCGAGCATGCAGATAAGAGTTTTACGATTCATTTTCTCCCCCTAAACCAAAGCGCTACTGCCCGATGCTGTCCACATCGTAAGGCGTCGCCTGATATACGTAATAATTTGCCCAGTTCGTATAAAGCGTGTTCGCGTGGGCTCTCCAAAGAAGCAACGGCTTCTGCGTCGGATCGTCGTTCGGATAATAGTTCTTCGGCATCGCAATCGGAAGCCCCTTCGCGAGATCGCGCTTGTATTCCTTGTCGAGCGTGATGCGGTCATACTCCGGATGACCCATCACGAAAATCTGCCGGCCCTCCTTCGCCATCACGAGGAACACGCCCGCCTCCGGCGACTCCGCCATAATCGTAAGCTCCGGATGGGCGGCGATCACGTCGCGGCTTACCGTCGTATGACGGCTGTGCGGCATATAAAACTCATCGTCAAAGCCGCGGACGAGCGGCTCTCTCCGGTTCATCACACGGTGCCGGAACAGCCCGAACATCTTCTCCGGAAGCGGAATCTTCGGGATTCCGTAATGGTAGTATAAAGCAGCCTGCGCGCCCCAGCAGATGTGAAGCGTGCTCGTCACATTTGTCAGGCTCCAGTCCATAATCTTCTTGAGTTCGTCCCAGTAAAGGACCTCCTCAAACTCCATCTGCTCGACCGGCGCGCCCGTGATAATCAGGCCGTCGAACTTCTGGTTCTTTACATCGTCAAATGTGACATAAAACTGGTCCAGATGGCTCTTCGCGGTATTGCTTCCGACATAGGTCGCCGTAGTCATGAACGTGATGTCAAGCTGCAGCGGCGTGTTCGAAAGGCTCCTAAGGAGATGCACCTCCGTGTCCTCTTTAAGCGGCATCAGATTGAGAATCGCAATCTTCAGCGGACGGATGTCCTGTGACGTCGCGCGGTTCTCATCCATAACGAATATGTTCTCATCAACAACTACCTGCCTTGCCGGCAGGTCATTCTGTACTTTGATCGGCATGTCTTGTCCTTTCTACGCTTCGCAAAGCTTCAGGAAATCCTCTTCGGAAATAATCGGAATCCCGAGTTCCTTTGCCTTTTTATTCTTGCTCGACCCGCTTGCGGTGTCGTTATTAATCAGATAATCGGTTTTCGCGGAAACGGAGCCCGCAACCTTGCCGCCGCGCTCTTCAATATAATCCTTGACGGCGTCGCGGTTCGGAAAATGCGAAACCGCTCCGGTAATCACAAACGTCTTGCCGGTAATCGGCGATTCCATGACCTCCTCCTGTGCCTCGAAAGACACTACTCCGAGAAGGTCGTTAAGCATTCGGGCGTACTCCGGGTCGGCCATATAGGTTGTCACATTGGCCGCGAGCACTTCGCCGAGGCCGGGGATATCCGTAAGGCTTTCGGTTGTTGCGTTCCGGATGGCCTCCATGTCATAGTGGAATGCCTTGCAGATCAGCTTCGCGTTCGCAAGGCCGATGCCCGGAATTCCGAGACTGTAGAGGAATTTCGGCATGCTGACGGTCTGCGCTTTGCGGGCCGCCGCAAGCAGGTTCTCAAACGACTTCTCGCCGAAGCCTTCCATCTGCACGAATTCCTCGCGGATTTCGGGTGTGTCCATGCGGAACAGATCGGCCGGCTCCTTGATGAAACCGCGTCCGATCAGCTTTTCAATCGTCATATCGGACAGCCCTTCGATGTTCATCGCGTCGCGGCTCACGAAGTGGCTGAACAGTTTGATTTTTTTTGCGAGGCACCCGGGATTTACGCAGTAAAGCGCCTTTGCTTCGAACAAAGCGCGCACCTCAGTCGGCCCGCCGCATACGGGGCAGGTCTTCGGAATCTCGATATTGCCGCTTTTCGTAAGGTCTTCCGCAATCTGCGGAATGATCATGTTGGCTTTGTAAACCGTAATCTCATCGCCGATGCCGAGCTGCAGCTCTTCCATCACGCTGAGGTTATGGACGCTTGCGCGGCTCACGGTCGTGCCCTCAAGCTCGACCGGCTCGAAGATGGCAACCGGGTTGATAAGACCGGTTCTTGACGGGCTCCACTCGATTGAAAGGAGCTTCGTCTGACGCGTCTCGTCCTTCCATTTGAAGGCGATCGCATTTCTCGGAAACTTCGCGGTGCGTCCGAGACTGTTTCCGTAGGCAATGTCGTTATAGGTAAGCACCAGCCCGTCCGACGGAAAATCATTGGTCGCAACATGGTCGGCAAACCATTGAATCGTCTCAAGCATGCTGTTCTTGTTGACTTTCTTATATTCGACCGGGTCGAAACCGAGCTCACGAAGGTAGTTGAGCTGCTCCTCGCGGGTTGCAAAGCCGTCCGCCCCGTCCATGCTGATTAGGGCAAATGGGAACAGATACACGTTACGCTCGGCCGTAATGCGGTTGTTAAGCTGTCTTACAGTTCCGCTGCAGAGGTTCCGCGGGTTCTTGTAACGGTCCTCGTCCTTCTCGATTGCGGCATTAATCTGCTCAAAATCGCTGTAGCGGATAACCGCTTCGCCGCGGAGCACCAATTCGCCTTTGTAGGCGATTTTCAGAGGAATATTCTTAAACACGCGGGCGTTATTGGTGATAACCTCACCGATTTCGCCGTTGCCGCGGGTTACGGCTTTATAAAGCTCACCGTCCCGGTACGTAAGAACAACGGTCAGACCGTCCATCTTCCAGGAAAGAATGCTTTCCTGCTCGCCGGTCCAGCTGACAAGGGCCTCGCGGTCCTTCGTCTTATCAAGCGAAAGCATCGGGCTCTCGTGCCGCTCCTTCGGAAGCTCCGAAAGAATCTCATAGCCGGCGTGCTGCGTCGGGCTGTTTGCAAGCACAAAGCCGGTCTCCTCCTCGAGCGCGCGCAGCTCATCATAGAGCGCGTCGTACTCGAAGTTCGACATAATCTCCCGGTCTTCCTGCTCGTAAGCCTTCGCGGCCTTATCGAGAAGCTCCGTCAGTTCGGTTATACGCTGTTTCTTGTCCACGTTGATGTAATCCTTTTTGTTCTTCACTTTGCCTGCTGCTCCGGCAGCCGGTTTCCGTATGGCACCATACTTGTCGGTTCACCGGGAACTGCCCCCGGTGTCACATTTGGCGTTACTCAGCGAGCATTTTCTTGAGCTCTTCGAGTTCCTTCGGCGTAACCTCGCGGTACTTTCCGCTCGGCAGGTCGCCGAGAAGAATGTTCATGACACGTACGCGCTTTAAGGCGACCACCTTGTACTCGAGGTACTCGCACATGCGGCGGATCTGGCGGTTCATGCCCTGGATCAGTACGATCCGGAAGAAGCATTCGCCGAGCTGCTGTACCTTGCACGGCGCGGTTTTCTTTCCGAGCACCGGCACGCCGTGTGCCATGCTGTGCAGGAATTCCGCCGTCACCGGCTTGTCGACGCGCACCAGATATTCCTTCTCGTGCCCTTCGCCGGCCTTCGCAATCCGGTTGGCAAGATCGCCGTCATTAGTAAGAAGAATCAGTCCGCTCGAATTCTTATCGAGACGGCCGACCGTATAAATGCGCTTATTGTAATGGATGTAATCGATGATGTTGTCGGGGTTGCTGCGGTCGGAGGTGCACTCCACACCGCGCGGCTTGTGGAAAGCAAGAACGACTTTGTCGTCCTTCTTCGTAAGCGCCGCTTCCTTCCCGCGCACCTTTACCTTCTGTCTGGGAAGCACCCTCGTTCCGAGCGTCGCGACCGCACCGTCAACCGTCACCGCACCGTCCTCGATAAGCCGGTCGGCTTCCCGCCTTGAGCATACTCCCGCGTCACTCAGATATTTATTGATTCGGATTCCGTCCTGTTCCATTTCATCCTCTTTATGACTGATTCTGTTCAGTCCCCATTAGTGATATATTACCATATTCCGCCGTTTTTTCAACCTTTATTGCGTGATGGAGCGCTCTAAACCGCCTTTTTCTCTTTGCTGCATGCAATTAGGGAAGCATATGCGGGAAACACAGAAAATCCGAAGGAAAACAAAGAAATCCATAGGAAGTCAAAGCAGAAAAACACAAGAAAGGCGGCAACGGATTGTCCGCTGCCGCCTGAACCGTTTCAATAAGTTTTGCTTACGCCTCGTCGATGGCTTTGCCGATGTCGTGGCGCATGTATTTGTTCGCGAAGGAGACCTTCTCGGTTGCCTTGTATGCCTTCGCCCGGGCCGCCTTGAGATTGCCAGCCTTCGCTACGACGCCGAGCACGCGCCCGCCGTTCGTAAGTACTTCGCCGTTCGGGCCGAACTTCGTTCCTGCGTGGAAAACATACTCGCCGTCAGCGTCATTGAAACTGTCAAGTCCGCTGATCGGAAGTCCCTTCTCGTACTTCTGCGGATATCCGTCGGAAGCAAGCACAACACAAACCGCTGCGCCGTTATCAAACTTCAGGTCGATATCGGAAAGCTTGCCGTCAATGCAGGCTTCGAATACGTCGACGATATCCGTCTCCATTCTCGGAAGCACAACCTGCGTCTCGGGATCGCCGAAACGGGCATTGTACTCGAGAACCTTCGGTCCGTCAGGCGTCAACATCAGTCCGACAAACATGACCCCGTGGAACGGTCTTCCTTCCTTGCGCATCGCTGCCATCGTCGGCTTGTAAATCTTCTCAATGCAATACTCTTCAATTTCTTTCGTATAGAACGGGCTCGGGGAGAATGTTCCCATGCCGCCGGTATTCAAACCGGTATCGCCGTCGCCTGCTCTCTTATGGTCCTGCGCACTCGTCATCGGCGCAATATTCGTTCCATCGCAGAACAGAAGGGCCGAAACCTCACGTCCGGTCATGAATTCCTCGATGACCATCTTGTTGCCGGCGCTTCCGAAATGCTTATCGAGCATGATTTCCTTCACGCCCGCCATAGCCTCTTCACGCGTGTTGCAGATCAGAACGCCCTTTCCGAGCGCCAGTCCGTCCGCCTTCAAAACAATAGGCATCTTTGCGGTCTTTAAGTATTCCATTGCGGCATCCGCATCGGTGAAGTTCTCATACTGCGCGGTCGGAATGCCGTATTTCTTCATGAGATCCTTCGAGAAAGCCTTGCTGCCCTCGAGAATCGCCGCATTTGCGCGCGGTCCGAACACCCGAAGTCCTGCAGCTTCAAAAGCATCCACGGCACCGGCTACAAGCGGATCATCCGGTCCGACTACCGTCAGGTCGATTTCCTTTTCTTTGGCAAATGCCACAAGCTTGTCAAACTCCATCACGCCGATCGGTACGCACTCGGCGATTTCCGCGATTCCGGCGTTACCGGGAGCCGCATAAATCTTATCGACTTTTTTGCTCTGGCTTACTTTCCACGCGATGGCATGTTCACGGCCGCCTCCGCCGACAATCAAGACCTTCATAAGAATTCTCCTTTATAAACGAATTGTGCCCTGCGGCACAATTCATGTAGTTTCAACTATATGAGCGAATACTTTTCAACAAAAATGCGCCCCGCAAACGGGATTACTCTTCTACGAAAAATGCTCCGTTTACTTCCTTCACCTTGCCGTTTGCGATTGCATTTATCGCCTTCGGAAGGATGATCCACTCTGCCTGCTCCATGACGCGGCGCTGCAGAACCTCGGGCGTATCACCCGGAAGGATGTCAACTGCCTTCTGAAGAAGAATCGGGCCGGTATCGGTCCCCGCGTCCACAAAATGCACGGTCGCGCCGGTCACCTTCACGCCTCTTGCAAGCACCTTCTCATGCACGTGCAGGCCGTAATAGCCGTCGCCGCAGAAGGAAGGAATCAGGGACGGATGGATGTTGATAATCCGATGCGAATACTTCTCGGTCATCTTCTCGGGGAGAATCACGAGGAAGCCGGCAAGAACAATCAGATCCGGTGCGAAGCGGTCTACGGCCGCAAGCAGCGCGTCCTCAAACTCCGCACGCGTTTCGTAAGCCTTTCTGGATACGCACACGCCCGGAATTCCGTTCTTCTCCGCACGGGTCAGCGCATAAGCGTCCGGCTTATTGCTGATGACCGCGGAAAGCTTTACATTGGTAATCGTGCCGTTTCCTACGGCATCGATAATCGCCTGCAGGTTGGTTCCGCCGCCCGAAACCATTACCGCTACGTTCAGCATATCGTGATTCCTTTCTCGCCGTCGGCAATCTCACCGACAAGGTATGCGGTCTCGCCGACCGACTTAAGCGCCGCAATCGCTGCGTCCGCCTTGTCAGGATCAACGGCAATCATCATGCCGATACCCATGTTGTAGGTG
>CAMZEW010000038.1:0-14031 GCA_947305875.1 uncultured Lachnoclostridium sp. | reverse complement strand
AAGCTGATGAACCGGGAGAGTAACCTTCTGATTCTCGACGAGCCGACCAACCATCTGGACGTCGACGCGAAGAGTGAACTGCACCGCGCGCTTTCCGAGTACAAAGGCACCGTTGTGATGGTGTGCCATGAGCCGGAGTTTTATGAGGACCTTGCAACGACTGTAATGGACTGCAGCGAATGGAGTCTTCTTGCATAACACGTAAACTAAAGGAGGATTTGAGAATGAACATCGCGAAAACCCTGAAGAAACCCGGAGAACACAACCCGCTGATGACGCAGCGGTTCGGTGCGGACCCCTATGCACTTATCTACAACGGTAGAATATACATCTATATGACTGCCGACGTGATTGAGACGAACCCGGACGGCTCGCCGAAAGCGAACAGTTACCAGAAAATCAACAAAATTAACGTCCTTTCGTCCGACGATATGGTAAACTGGACCGACCACGGGTCGATCTTCGCCGCGGGCGACGAAGGCGCCGCCAAATGGGGCGGCAATTCCTGGGCGCCTGCAGCCGCATGCAAGGAAATTGACGGCAGGATGAAGTTCTTCCTGTACTTCGCAAACAGCGGAAACGGCATCGGCGTGCTTTCTTCAGACAGCCCTGTAGGACCTTTCACCGATCCGATCGGTAAGGCGCTCATTAACCGCGATACGCCGAACTGCGCAAACGTAACCTGGCTGTTCGACCCGGCCGTATTGGTGGACAAGGACGGCAGCGCATACATCTATGTGGGCGGCGGTGTTCCCGGATGGCCTCCGACCCCGGAGCAGATTGAGCATCCTCACACGGCCCGCATGGCAAAGCTCGGAGATGACATGATCTCGCTTGCGACCGATCCGATTGCCATCGATCCTCCGTTCCTGTTCGAGGATTCCGGCATCAACCGCATCGGCGACACCTATTACTACAGTTACTGCAGCAACTTCAACGTGGACGGCCATCCCGCCGCTTCGAAGTACAACCTTGAGAACGGCCAAATCTGCTACATGACTTCAGACAGTCCTTTCGGACCGTTTACGTATCAGAAGGCGATTCTTAAGAACCCCGGATTCTATTTCGGACCGGGCGGAAACAACCACCATTGCATTTTCGAGTATAACGGAAAGTATTACATCACCTATCATTCGCAGATTCTCGACGCGCCGCTTAAGACGGGCGGCGGTTACCGCTGCACGCATATCGATGAACTGACGGTTAACCCGGACGGTTCCATCGAGATGGCAACCGGAACGAGAACCGGCGTTAAGCAGCTGAAATACTTCAATCCTTACGAGACCGTTTCGGCGGCAACGATGAGCACGATGGGCGGAATCGATACGGTTCCGGCAGACGAGACCACGAAGCAGTACGGCTCCGGCACAATGAAGGTTTCGGGCATCGACGACGGCGACTGGATTATGGTATCCGGCGTTGACTTCGGTGCGGACGGCGCGGCGTTGTTCGGCGGCACATTTTCCGTGAACGCAGATGCAAAGGGCGCAGTTACGGTAAGGCTTGACAGCCTTACGGACGGCACCGACGTAGTAACGCTTCCGGTGGACGGACCGCAGGAAAAGGATCAGTTCAAACGGCTGGGCTGCGGTATTTCGATTTCGGAGAAGATTACGGGCGTCCATGACGTGTACTTCCTGTTCAGCGGTTCCGGCTATGAGTGGATTGACTGGAAGTTCGGAAAATAATATTGATTTACGGGCGACGGCAGAGTGTTCCGAAACGTCAGAACATCTTTTTCGACCGGGTTTTAACGATTATGCGGTACTCAACAGCAGATTACGTGCTGTTGAGTACCTTTTTTTACGTCCGGAATGGTATTCAATTATGTTTTTACCTTGCATTGGTACCAATCCTTCGCTGCACATTCAATGCAAAATGAAGGCGAAATGGTACTCTTTCCGCTGATTCGGGCGGTCGGATACCATTTGAATCTAAAATAATGGTACCACACTTTGCCGATTGGCGCTTTGAGTACCAGTATATCCGAAAAGCCGAAAATTCCAGGGAAACCCCTTTATCCGGTCAGAATCCGGCGGGTGTCGCACGAAAAACACGGAAAAAACACGAAAATGTCAGAGAACTGTAAGGAAAACGTAATATTTCTTGCTTCCTTTTGCGCGGAAAGTATGATATAATTAAATGAACTATGGTTTGGGAGGAGAGTTTCGGATGATTAACACAGAAAAAGTCAGACTGATGACACAGTGTGCAATCTACGAAAAGCATGACGGAACAGACGATCTGAAGATCGCGAAGTTCTTCCGGGCGGACTACATCCGGCTCGAAGTTTTAAAGACGATTCTCGGAATCACGTTCGGGTATTTTTTCCTGTTGACGATGATCGTCATCTATTATCTTGAGTTCCTGATTAAGAACGCGCTTCAGCTGAACTACAAGATGCTCGGCATGCGGGCACTTGCTTATTACATTCTTCTGATTGCCGCGTACATCGTGTTCGCCGTGGGACGGTACAGCTACCTTTACATGAAATCCCACAAGCGCCTCGGCAGATACTACCGGATGCTCGGAAAGATTAAGAAGATTGCCGAAGAGCAGGAGTACGAGAAGGAACTCGAAGAGGAGAACTGGGAGGAGATGCAGGCATGATGCTCGTGTTTGAAATCCGGGCCAAGATTACGGAAATCTACCAGAAGTACGATTTCTTCGTAAAGACGGCCCTGAAGTTTCTGTTAATGTTCCTTGCCTTCAGTAAGGCAAGCAAGGCAGTCGGCTACAACACCACGCTTTCCGGAACGGGTCTGATCCTCGTGCTTGCGGCGTTCAGTTCGGTTCTTCCTCCGTCGCTGATGGTGCTTGTCGCGGTTGTGTATGTGTTCTTACAGATTCTGACCGCCTCGGTTCTGATTTCCGTCACGGTCATGATGGTATTCCTGGTGCTTTACATGTTCTTTCTCCGGTTTGCACCGAAGGAAGGGCTCGCGGTAATCGCGACGCCGGTTCTCATGTCGCTTGGTTTCCCGTACCTGATTCCGCTTTTCCTCGGCATGTTCGGATCGATTCTTTCGGTCGTTCCCGCCGCCTGCGGAGTTGTGGCATTTTACATGCTGAAAGCCGTCCGGAACAACATCATCACAATCGATGAGATCAAAGCCCTGAAGGATCAGGCGCTGCAGATTTACATGGACATTCTCGACGACCTGATTAAGCGGCCGCAGATGTATGTCATCATGGCGGTTTTCGCTGTGGTTATCATCGTCATCGTGCTCGTAAGGTCGCTGCAGATGGATTTCTCGTTTGAGATTGCTCTCGGCGTCGGAACGGGCGTCATGATTCTCGGCTATATCATCGGATTCTTGAAATACGATATGGATTTTTCCATAACCGCAATTCTGTTCGGAAGCATCCTGTCGATGGGAATCGTCGCCGTGTGCCTGTTCTTCTACCGCGTGCTGAATTATACCGCGGTCGAGCGGGTGCAGTTTGAAGACGAGCGGTATTACTACTACGTCACCGCCGTTCCGAAGATTACGACCGGAACGCCCAAGAAGGCCATCCGCAAAGTCCTGTCCGAACGCAAGGAAGAAGAGGACGCGGAGGAAAGCGAAGAAGAAGCCATCGAGGCAATGGAATCGATGCTTGCCGGCAAGAAGAGCCCTTATCAGAAGCCGCTTACGCCGGGGCTTGCAAAACGGCTCCGCAGGGATGTGGCGCCGAAGCCCGAGGACTACGAAGGCGAGGATGACGATGACGATGAGGTCGTCATCAAGGGACCGAAAGGCGAACAGTCCGGCGCCGGCCTTGCATTTCTGAAATCCGGGTTTGACAAGCTTAAGGCTTTCCTGCCGAAGAAGGATAAGAAAACAAAAGTCCGCCGCCTGACGGACGAAGAGGAAGACGACGAGAGCAAAGTTCCGAATTTCTTCGCTGAACCGTCGGAGGAACCCGATGAGGAGCCTGAGGCATCCGAACGGGACGAGGATTACGAGTAGTCCGTTACACTTAGATAAAGGAGGACACGGCTGTGTGGGATAATCTGAAAGATTTCTTTTCGAGCTATTTCAGCCGCCTTTTGATTCCGAAAATCCATCCTCTGGATCTCGTGGAAATCCTTTTGATTGCCTTTATCATCTATCATCTGATCAAATGGATTAAGCGCACCCGGGCGTGGTATCTCGTAAAGGGTATCGTTATCCTGGTTGCGGTCTGGGTGCTCGTTTCCATCCTGCGCTTCAGCGCAATCCAGTGGATTTTCGTCAATACGATCAATGTCGGCATCATTGCCATTTTCATCATATTCCAGCCGGAGCTCCGCCGCGCGCTTGAACAGCTCGGCCAGAGAAAGCTGTTCGGTCTCTTCGCGGACCCGTCCGGAACCCAGGAGCGGTATTCCGACGAGACGAGAAATGAGATCGTTACCGGCGTGTTTGAGATGGCTAAGGTGAAGACCGGTGCCTTAATTTGTATCGAGGGAGTGGTCAGCCTTGAGGAATACGAGCGGACCGGAATCGCAACCGATTCCGTTGTTTCCGCGGCGCTTCTGATTAACATTTTCGAGAAGAACACGCCGCTCCATGACGGTGCGGTATTGATCCGCGGAAACCGTGCCGCGGCGGCAACCTGTATTCTTCCGGTTTCCGAGAATATGCGTCTTTCGAAAGACCTCGGAACGAGACACCGTGCCGGTGTCGGAGTCAGTGAGATTTCGGATGCGTTCGTGATTATCGTCTCCGAGGAGAACGGCAAGGTATCCGTTGCCCAGAAGGGACAGCTGATCCGCGGCGTGGACGAGGAATTCCTCTCCAATAAACTGCTTGAGTTCCAGAATAAGCAGACGCCGCAGAATCGTCTGAAATTCAGAAAGGAGCGCGAGAAGAATGAGAAGAAAGCTTAGCGCCATGTTTACCAGAAACATCGGAGTCAAGCTTCTCTCCTTTGTTCTGGCATTTCTCGTCTGGGTCATCATCATGAGCATCTCGGATCCCCAGACAACCAAGAAAATCGACGGTATTCCGATTGAGACGCGTCACCGCGACGACTTCAACAATCTCGAAGAGAACGCGGACCTTTCGATTAACGTGCTTACGACGGGTACGATTTCCATCAAGGTAACCGGCAAGCGTTCCGACGTGGAAAACCTGTCCGCAAGCGATTTCATCGCATACGCCGATTTCAATGATTTCGTCGGCATCAACGCGATTCCGATCAAGGTCGAAACGCGCCGGCAGAATCTGTTAAACAGTATAGAAGTGACCTATCAGTCGAAGACCGAGCTTCAGGTTCAGCTTGTGAAGAGCGAGACGAAGCTGATCAACGTGATTGTGGAACCGGTTAACGTTCCCGACAACAAGTTCGCACTCACGAAGTCCGTCAGCTCGAAACTGCTCGAGGTTACCGGACCGCAGGAGGTTGTCGAGTCCGTCGGCAAGCTCGTTGCGTACGTGGACGTTTCGAAGATGATCGGGACACAGGAATACATTACGCTTGAGCCGGTAGACCTCTCGGGCGTCAAGATGGACGCGCCTTCTCTGGAACTTTCCCAGAGCACCGTGCTCGTTGAAGTGGAACTCCTTCCGGTCAAGGAAGTCGATGTTGTCATCGATACGTCCGAAACCGAAGTGGTGAGCGGCTACGCGATTTATGATGACACGCAGTACAGCCCGAAGAAGGTGCGGATTGCCGCCGAGGAGTCGGTGCTTGCGAAGATCAGCATGATCCGGATTCCGTTCAAGGCGGACGAGCCTCTGATCAAGGAAATCAAACCCGTCACGAAGGATTTCGACGTTTCGAAATACCTGCCCGACGGAGTCTACCTGAAGTCGGAGAATACGGTCGTTTCCTCGAGCATCGTCGTGGAAGCGCTCGGCGAGAAGGAATTTACGGTGAAGCTTTCCGAACTCGAGTTCAGGGGGCTTCCCGAAGGATATCGCATTCTTGAGGCCGCAGAGGGCAGCGAGGATACGGAAATTACGATTGTCGTGACAGGCTTCAAACCGGAGACCGACAAGATTTCCGGCATTCAGGACCTGCATCCTTACGTCGACCTTGAGAAGGTTCTGAAGACGGGAACGCAGACATTTTCCGTCAAATTAAACACCGGTCTTAACGTACAGACAGAGACCAAGGTAGATCTTACAATCGGCAACGCGGAAGAGTGATTCCGGGAAGGAGGACCTTATGGTACAGGGAACCGTGAAAGTCACCAACATCAAAGGACTGCATATCAAACCTGCCGGTGAGATGAGCCGGATTGCGCTTTCCCGCCCCTGCAGGGTTTACCTGAAGGTTCGGGAATATGAAGTCAATGCGAAGAGCGTGCTCGGCATATTAAGCGCACAGGTGAAGTGCGGCGAAGAAGTCACCATCGTCTGTGACGGCGAGGGCGAAGAGTATGTTCTTACGGAAATTACGAAGGCCGTAAACAATCGCTTCGGCATTGAATAGTGAGGAACTTATGAAGAGTTTTGACCGATATGAGCGGAATCCCGTTCCGGACTTTCCGAAACGGCAGTGGCCCGGCCGCGTGATTACGAAAGCACCGAAGTGGTGCAGCGTCGATCTTCGGGACGGCAATCAGGCTTTGATCGAGCCGATGAACGTCGACGAGAAGTTAGAGCTGTTCCGTGCGCTTTACGCAATCGGATTCCGTGACATCGAGGTGGGCTTTCCGTCCGCTTCCACGATTGAACATGATTTTGTGCGCCGCTTAGCGGAAGAGAAGCTGGTCCCGGATGACTGCCGGGTCCAGCTTTTGATGCAATGTAACGAAGACCAGATCCGCGCCACGTTCGAAGCGGCAGAAGGGCTTCAAAACGTAATCATGCACATCTATAATCCGACCTCGGTGCTGCAGCGCGACGTCGTGTTTCATATGGACCGAAGCCAGGTGAAGGACATAGCCGTCCGTGCCGCGGAAGTCGTGAAGGAATGTGCGTCACATTTTCCGGGGAATGTGTACTATGAGTACTCGCCGGAGAGCTTCAGCGGAACCGAACCCGAATACGCGGCCGAGGTAATCAACGCGGTGCTTGACGTATGGCAGCCGACACCCGATAAGAAGGCGATTATCAACCTGCCCGAGACGATGGAACTGAATACGCCGAACGTCTATGCCGACCAGGTGGAATGGGTGGCAGGACGGATTCATAACCGCGAGTCGGTCGAACTGAGCGTGCATACGCACAACGACCGCGGAACCGGCATTGCGGCGACCGAGCTTGCGCTTCTTGCAGGCGCGGACCGCGTCGAAGGAACGTTGTTCGGAAACGGCGAACGGACCGGCAACGCGGATATTCTGACAATTGCATATAATCTGCTTTCGGAGGGGGTTGACCCGGAACTTCAGATTGATAACCTTCCCGCCATTGAGGAACTCTATGTAAGGCTCGTAAAGATGCCTGTCCCGCCGCGTCATCCGTACGCCGGCGAGCTTGCATTCACGGCCTTCTCGGGCGGACACCAGGACGCCATAAGAAAGGGCTTTCAGGCGATGCGCGACCGCAGGGAGCGCGGCTGGAGGGTGCCTTACCTTCTGATTGATCCGACCGATATCGGCCGGACCTACGATCCGCTTGTACGGATCAACAGCCAGTCCGGCAAAGGCGGCGTGGCATTTGTCATGGAGCAGAAGCACGGCTTCAAGCTTCCGAAGGCGATGCACCGCGAATTTGCGGACGCCGTGCAGCGTTACGCCGAGCAGAAGGGCGGCGAGGTTTCGCCCGAAGAGATGCTCGAAGTATTCCGCGAGGAGTACCTCCGCAGGAAGGAGCCGCTTCGGTTTGTGCGCTGCGGCGTGGATGACCGTGCGGATGCCGATGAGCAGCAGGCAACGCATGCCGTTCTGCAGTTAGAGTACTACGGCCAACCGATGACGCTTGACTGCTACGGCAACGGCCCGATTGACGCGGTCAAGAAGGGACTGCAGAAGCTGGTCGGAAGAAACCTGAGACTCTTAGATTATTCCGAGCATGCTTTGACAACCGGTTCGGAAGCGCAGGCAGCCGCATACGTTTCAATGAAGGATCTGGATACCGATGCGTCGACATTCGGCGTAGGCATCAGTTCGAACATTACGAGAGCATCCATACGGGCGGTCTTCTGTGCGGTTAACCGTCTGTTGGCGGATAGTGACAAGTAAAGGGGTAAGCTGCGGATGATTCTTGGTGCACTGGTCGCCGGCGGTACCGGGACACGGATGAAACAGAATATGCCGAAACAGTTTCTTACAATCGGCGGCGAGCCGATACTTGTAAGAACGCTTCGCGTCTTTCTGCGTGCGGAGCAAGTGGACGGCATCCTGATCGGTGTGCCTTCCGATTGGATTTCGCATACCGAAGAGCTCGTCTGTTCGGCGCTTAAGAGCGAGGGGAGCAGCAAGCGTGTAGTCGTGACAGCCGGCGGAAGCAGCCGGAATGAGACGCTTAGGTGCCTGACGGAAGCGGCGGAGCGCGAATTCGGCGCAACCGATTCGGACATTTTCCTGACGCACGACGCGGTTCGTCCGTTCGTGACGCCTAAGATGATTGCGGCAAATGTGACCGCGATGGAGAACGCGCAGGCCGCCTCGACGGCGATTCCCGCCTGCGACACAATTCTTCTTTCGATGGAAGGACGCACGGTTGACAGCGTTCCGAAGCGCTCGATGGCGTATCAGGCGCAGACACCGCAGACGGCAAGGCTCGGAATCTTCCGGAGTATCCTGGAGGGGCTGTCGGAGAGTGATCAAAGCGCGGCCACCGATCTGTGCGGGCTTTGCGAGAGGAAAGGAATCAAAGCGGTTCTCGTACCCGGGGACGCTTCGAATATTAAGATTACCGGTCCTTTGGACCTGGCGCTTGCGGAGGCAATTCTAAAAGAGCAGGGCTGACCTTCCGGGCATAAAGGAGTTTATGTATGTATGATTATCTGATCGTCGGCGCGGGACTGTTCGGTGCCACATTTGCAAGAGAAGCAACGGACAGAGGCTATTCCTGCCTTGTGATCGACCGGCGTGACCACATCGCCGGCAACGCTTACTGCGAGGACATCTGCGGAATACCGGTGCACACCTACGGTGCGCATATTTTCCATACGAGCGACAAGGCCGTCTGGCAGTACGTGAACCGGTTCGCGGAATTCAACAACTATATCAATTCGCCGGTGGCGGTTTATAAGGACGAACTTTACAACCTGCCGTTCAACATGAACACGTTCTCGAAGATGTGGAACATCAAGACACCCGCGGAAGCGAAGCAGATCATTGAAAAGCAGAAGGCGGAATCGCGGTTTGAAGAGCCGAAGAATCTCGAGGAGCAGGCCATTTCGCTGGTAGGCCGTGACATTTACGAGAAGCTCGTTAAGGGCTATACCGAGAAGCAGTGGGGACGTGACTGCAGGGATCTTCCGGCGTTCATCATCAAGCGGCTTCCGGTCCGTTTCACTTACGATAACAACTATTTTAATGACCGTTATCAGGGCATTCCCGAGAAGGGATACACCGACATGGTCGCGAACATGCTTGACGGAATCGAAGTCCGGACCGGCGCGGATTACCTGAAAGAGCGCGAGGCATACCGGAGACAGGCGAAGAAGGTCATCTACACCGGCGCACTCGACGAGTACTTCGATTACTGCTACGGAAATCTTGAATACCGGATGGTGAAGTTCGAGCAGGAGACGCTCGATACCGACAACTTCCAGGGTAACGCCGTCGTGAACTACACGGAGCGGGAGATTCCGTATACGCGTATCATCGAGCACCGGCATTTCTACCGCGGAATCGATTCCGACAAGACCGTCATCTCGAAGGAATATCCTGCGGAATGGCATCCCGGCGAGGAACCTTATTACCCGATTAACGACGCGAAGAACGCGGAGCTTTTCGCAAAGTACCGCGAACTTGCGGACCGCGAAGAAGGCGTAATCTTCGGCGGACGCCTCGGTGAGTATAAGTATTACGATATGGATAAAGTCATCGCGTCCGCATTACAGCTCGCGGCAAGAGAGCTGTAGGACAGGCGTGGCATTTGCCGGATAAACGAAACGAACATAAGAAAAACCCCGGAACACTCCGGGGTTTTTCCTGCATCATGGTGGTTTATTACAAATGTGACGTTATTCTTCGTCCGTCACAGGGAGGGATTTCTCTTTTAAAGTAACGTCGACGGTCATCTCCGTGTAGGTGCCGTCCTGCAGGCGCTCAATCGTCAGCGTCACGGTCGTGCCGAAACGGTACGAGGAGATGCGGGACTGCAGCTGCTCCGAGGAAAGAACAGGCACGCCGTTCACCTGGGTGATGATGTCGCCGGGCTGCAGATCGGATTCGGATGCCGCGCCGCCTTCGATAATCTCACGGATGAAGATTCCCGCCGGCATGCCGAGATTCTGGATGTCGTCGTCGGAGATTGTGGTGATGTATACGCCGAGGAAACCTTCCTCACCGGCCTTCACCTGTTCCTTCTCCTGCAGGTCTTTGATAATCGGAATGGCAACGCTTGCGGGGATTGCAAATCCCATGCCCTCAACCTGCGTGGAAGCAAGCTTCGAGGAGTTGATTCCGATGACTTCGCCCTCGATATTCACAAGCGCGCCGCCGCTGTTGCCGGGGTTGATGGCCGCGTCGGTCTGAATCAGCGAAATGCTTGCGCTGTCGGTCGAATAGCGGTGATTGGTCGCGCCGATGTAGCCGACCGTCACCGAGGTCCCGTAGTCGAGCGCGTTGCCGACCGCAATGGCCATCTCGCCGACGTGCACTTCTTTGCTTTCGGCAAGCGTCGCGGGAACAATCGCGTCAAGCGT
Source organism: uncultured Lachnoclostridium sp. (assembly GCA_947305875.1). Taxonomy (GTDB): domain Bacteria; phylum Bacillota; class Clostridia; order Lachnospirales; family Lachnospiraceae; genus ISDg. Next base: position 3,294 of record CAMZEW010000038.1, on the reverse strand, counting down.
GGATTGTTTCAGCGCGGATTTCTTGACGGTCAGGATAGCAAGATCGTAAAGTTCGTCCGAATTCTTCAGAGTGGCGGGATAAGCTTCCCCGTCCGAAAAGATGACGGTGATTTCCCCGCTGCCCTCCACGACGTGATGGTTCGTCACGAGATAGAGGAGCCCTTCCTTACATTCAAAGTAGATGCCGGATCCGGCGGACTTCCCTTCGATAATCTGTCCGAAGAGGTTCTGCCCGGTCACGACGCATTCGACGGACACCATCGAAGGGAGCACCCTCGCGGCAATACCTTCTATATCGATTTCGTTTAACAGCTGTACGGATGCCTCAGACGTATAGCGGAGCGTGTCGCCTTTGTTCAGTTCGGCGGCGTCGATCTGCTTCCCGGTACGGACCTTGCCTTCCGGGTTCGCTTCCGCTTCGGGAGCGGTGCCTTTCTCCGGTTCGGTCCGGAACAGATAGCGGTCCGAAAGGCGGAGCACGCCGTAGAAGATTCCTCCGGCAAATGCCACGAAAAGAATTCCGAACAGCAGTTTACGTAACAGTTTCATTTCCGGCCTCCTGTTGCTTCTGACCCGTTTACGGCTTTTACTTTACCGCGCGTTTGTGTTCATATTGTGACACAAAAATGAAGAATTGTCGTTTCTGTGCGGAAATCCGTCTTGCAATCGCTTCAAGAATGCGTTAAAATATCTTTGTATACCCATTTCCGAGGAAATGGGGAGGAGAGAAGTTTCATGGATGAGAAGAACGAAGACAGAAAGGACGGCTACGAGAGCGTATGTGCCATGTGCCATCGCCCGGAAAGCGTCTGCGGAACGCTTCTTAAGATGCCTCCGAATATCTGTTTATGTAAAGACTGCCTGCAGAAGTCATTCGATCTGATGGCGATGACGATGCGTCCGGGCGGGCCTGCCGCTAAGGATAAGCCCGAAGGAACGGACGAAAAGGAACCCGCGGACGGCAGGGAAGAGGAGCAGGGCGGCGGGAACCCGTTTTTGAATCTTCGTTTCATATTTCCCGGGCAGATGCAGAACCAGACGAAGCTGAAGCCGAAGAAAAAGGAACCGGAGAAGACGGAAGCCGATCCGGGCGACGTGATGGACATCAAGAGCCTTCCGTCCCCGCACGAGATTAAAGCAAGACTGGACGAATACGTCATCGGGCAGGATTACGCGAAGAAGGTTATCAGCGTTGCCGTTTACAACCATTATAAAAGAGTAAAGCGTCAGGACGAAGAGGCCTTTAAGGATGACGTAATCATCGAGAAGTCGAACATGCTGATGATCGGACCGACAGGCTGCGGAAAGACGTATCTGGTGCAGACGCTTGCAAGACTTCTGAATGTGCCGCTTGCGATTACCGACGCGACTTCGCTTACGGAAGCCGGATACATCGGCGACGACGTCGAAAGCGTGCTTTCGAAACTGCTTGCGAATGCCGACAACGATGTGGAACGAGCCGAGCAGGGCATCGTCTTCATTGATGAGATTGATAAAATCGCTAAGAAAAAGAATACGACGAGCCGCGACGTGAGCGGCGAGAGCGTGCAGCAGGGGCTCCTGAAGCTGCTTGAGGGCGCCGAAGTCGAGGTACCCGTCGGGGCATCAAGCAAGAACGGCATGGTGCCGACAACGACCGTCAACACGCGGAACATCCTGTTTATCTGCGGCGGCGCTTTCCCGGGACTTGACGAAATCGTGAAGAACCGGCTGACCAAGTCGTTCACGATGGGCTTCAATTCGAACCTTAAGAACCAATACGACGAGGACCCGGACCTGCTTTCGAAGACGACGATGGAAGACCTTCGCGAGTACGGCATGATTCCCGAATTCATCGGACGTCTGCCGATGATTTTCGCGCTCAGGGGACTTGATAAGGAAGCGATGAAGCGAATCCTTTCGGAGCCGAAGAATGCAATCATTAAGCAGTACCAGAAGCTGTTTGCAATGGACGAGGTGAAGCTCACATTTTCCGATGATGCGCTCGACCTGATTGCCGAGAAGGCACTTAAAAAGGAGACGGGTGCGCGTGCGCTCCGTTCCGTCCTCGAGGAGTTCATGCTTGACATCATGTATGAGATTCCGAAGGACTCTTATATCGGGGCCGTGACCATAACCGCCGATTATATTCGCGGAAATGGTGCTCCGGTGATTGAAATGCGTAGCTGAATGATGTATAATATATAATCAAATAAGCAAAAAACGAAAAGGAGAGTGAAAACTATGTTTTGCCCGAAATGCGGAAATCAGAACCCGGACGGCGCTTTGTTCTGCACAGTCTGCGGAGAAAAACTCGCTGCGGAAGCCGTAGCGGCCGTTCAGGAAGCAGCAGCTCCGGTTGTGGAAGCCGTTCAGGAAGCAGCAGCCCCCGTTGTTGAGGCAGCAGCCCCTGCCGTAGAAACCGTTCAGGAGGCAGCAGCTCCTGTTGTTGAGGCAGCAGCTCCCGCCCAGGCAGCAGCTCCCGTCCAGGAAGTACCCGTACAGCAGCCTGTATACCAGCAGCCCGTTCAGGAGCCCGTATATCAGCAGCCTGTATACCAGCAGCCTGTATACCAGCAGCCCATGCAGCAGCCTGTATTCCAGCAGCCTTATTATCAGCAGCCCGTTCAGGAGCAGCCGAAGAAGAAATCCAAAGCACCGTTGATCATTACGCTGATTGTGATTCTTCTGCTTGTCGGCGGCGCAGTAGCGGCTTACTTCTTAGGAGCCTTCGACTCCTTCTTCAAGAAAGAGGAAGAGCTTCCGATGTCCTCTAAGGAGCAGAAGACCTTCAAGGAACTCGTACAGACCCTCGATGAAGCAATCATCGATACGAACGGCAGAGATTATGCCAAGGGTATTCCGGATTTTGCTCAGGAATATGTATACGACGTATACGGAGCCCGCTCCGCACAGGATTGCGTTGACACCCTGTTTGAGGCTACGGACGAGAAGGGTAAGACCAGCATCAGCTTCTGCGGCGATGACACCAAGGTTACCAAGGAAGTCATCAACAGCGCCAAGAAAATCAAGGGTAAGGATCTTGACAGCCTGACGGATGCCTTCGAAGAGACCTTCGATGAGTCCGTTGACATTGCAAATGCTTATCTCGTAGAGAACACCTCCTGCTTCAAGGGCGAGGAAGGCTCCGCGGAATTCGTGGATAATTATCTCTTTGTTGAAATCGATGAAGAGTGGTACATCATCCCGATCGGAGACAATAAGAAGGATTTCGGATTGAAATAAGCTTCCGATCAGACAATTCGTTAAAAATCTGCTGTCGGCCGGGTTTTCCGGCCGACAGTTTTTTTGACT
>CAMZEW010000037.1:0-14051 GCA_947305875.1 uncultured Lachnoclostridium sp. | reverse complement strand
GCTTGCGCGCCTACTCCCATTGGCTCATGTAGAGCCGGTAGTAGGCGCCTTTTTTTGCCATTAACTCGTCGTGCGTGCCCTGTTCGTCGATGCTTCCGCCGCCCATAATCGAGCCGCCGATGACGAGAATCCGGTCGGCATTCTGTATCGTAGAGAGCCGGTGTGCGATAACGAAGCAGGTTTTATCCTTCATAAGCGTCCGCATCGCGGACTGAATCCGCCGTTCCGTACGCGTGTCGACGTTGGAGGTGGCCTCGTCGAGGATCAGCATCTTGGAGTCGTAAAGCATGGCGCGCGCAATCGTAAGCAGCTGCTTCTGCCCCTTCGAGATGTTGCCGCCGTCTTCGGTGATGACCGTATCGTAACCGTTCGGAAGGCACATAATGTACTTGTGTATGTGAGCCGCCTTGGCAGCAGCGACGACCTCCTCGCGCGTCGCGTCGCTCCGTCCGTAGGCAATGTTATCGTAGATGGTTCCGTGGAACACCCACGTGTCCTGAAGCACCATTGCGTAGGCTTTCCGAAGAGATCGCATCGTATAGTTCAGGTGGTCGGTCCCGTCGATGAGAATCTCGCCGCGCACAGGGTCGTAGAAACGCATCAGCAGGTTGATAATCGTCGTTTTTCCGGCACCGGTCGGGCCGACGATGGCAATCAGCTTGCCCGCGTCCGCCTTCAGATTGACGTTCGAAAGAATCGGCTTCTCGGGAACGTAGGAGAAATCAATCCCGCGAAGCTCCACGTTACCGGCAACTTCCGTAAGTTCGGAAGCGCCTTCGCGGTCTGCGGTTTCCTCTTCTTCATTCAGAAGCCGGAACACGCGCTCCGCGGCAGCAAGCGCGGAAAGAATTTCGTTCGAGATGTTGGCAACCTCGTTAATCGGGCCGGAGAATTTCCGTGTATAGAGGATGAACGACGCAATGTTTCCGAGGCTGACCATGCCTTTCATGTAGAAGACGGAGCCTGCGGTCGCGGAAAGAGCAAGCGAAAGGTTCGTAAAGAAGCCGACCGTCGGGCCGATCTTGGCGGCTTGGTAGTCCGCCTTGTAGTAAGCGTCGCACGCATTGTTGTTATGCACGTCAAATGCCACGACCGACTGTGCCTCATGCGCATACGCCTGGATCGTCTTCTGTCCCGAGAACATCTCCTCGGAGAAGCCGTTCAGCGTGCCGTACATGGCGGAGCGCTTCGACATTAACGGCCGGGTCTTCCGCATCATATAACGGGTATAAAGGATGTAGACGGGAATCATCACCACGACTACGATTACGAGCGGCGCACAGATATAAACCATCAGCGCAAAAGCGCCGACGACGGTCACAATCGACGACAGAATCTGCGTGATGTCGGTGGACAGCGAGTTGCTGATGACGTCGATGTCGTAGGAAACGCGGCTTATGATATCGCCGGTCTGGTGCGTGTCGAAATAACCGACAGGAAGCTTCATCAGTTTGGCCATTACGTCGGAACGCATCTTCCTGCCGACGGAACGGCCGATGTTCATCATAAGGAATGACAGCAGGTAATTGACAACCGACGAGAACACGTAAAGCGCAAGCATCAAAGCAGCATAACGGTACACGAGCTTGAAATTGACGGCGTCCTTTCCGCCTTCCATGGCGGTTATTGCGGAACCGGCGAACTTCGGCCCGAGCAGGGCGCATACGTTGGCCGTCAGCGAAAGAACGACGCCCGCAAGAATGCCGAGGCGGTAGCGCCCGAGGTAGGAAAGCAGCCTGAGAATCGTCCCCTTTGTGTCCTTCGGTTTCTCGGTTTTACTGCTAAGCGGAGGCATACTCGGCACCTCCCATCTGGGAACGGAAGATGTCCCCGTAGATTTCGCAGCTTTCCATCAGTTCGTCGTGCGTGCCGTAGCCGACCGCTTCGCCGGCCTCCATAACGAGAATCTTCGTCATGGGGCGGACGGAACTGATACGCTGCGCAATGGTTATGCAGGTTGCGTCGCCGTGGTGTTCGCGGACGGCCCGCCTCAATGCCGCATCGGTCTTATAATCGAGCGCGCTCGACGCATCGTCGAGAATCAGAATCTCCGGATGTCCCGCAAGCGCTCTCGCGATTACGACGCGCTGCTTCTCGCCGCCGCTCAGGTTGGCGCCGGCCTTGGTTGCCCGGTATTCAAGCCCCTCTTCGTGACTGTCGACAAATGTGAGGATATTCGCGTCCGCAAGCGCATCGCGAAGCCCCTCGTCCGGGATGTCGCGTCCGAACGCCACATTTTCCCGGATAGTATCGGCGAAGATCGTGTCGTTTTGGAAGACAACGCCGATCTTACGGCGCAGTTCGCCGAGGTCATAGGAACGGACGTCATAGCCGTCCACCAGAATCCGGCCTTCCGTAACATCATAAAAACGCATCAGAAGATTAATGAGCGTCGTCTTTCCGCAGCCGGTCGACCCGATGATGCCGAGCGATTCGCCGCGCTTCAGATCAAAGGAAATGTCCGAAACCGCATACTCGCGGTCGGAGGATTCGGCGGTTTCCTGCAGATGCGGATAGGTGAAGCTCACATGCTCAAAGCGGATAAACGGCGTGTCCGCCTTCTCCGCTTTCGGCAGGATCTCGGGGCGGATGTCCGCAAGGTCCAAAACGGCGCCGATTCGGTTCGCGGAAGCCCCGGCCTTCGTGTACATGATGAAAATCCGGTTGAGTCCGAGGACCGCGCCGAGAATGATGTTGAAATAGATGAGAAACGTAATGATAACGCCGGCCTTCATGGCGCCGCTGTCTACGCGCTGCGCGCCGAACAGGATAACGAGCACGAGGCCGATGTTCAAGAACAGGTTCATCAAGGGGTTCGGAATCGCCATGATTGCGCCCGCGCGGAAATCGGAGCGGGCCAGCTCGTTGTTTGACCTGTCGTAACGGGACTTCTCATACTCTTCTCGGGACAGTGCCTTCACGACACGGATTCCGGTGATGTTCTCGCGGAGAATCCGCGTAAGCCGGTCCACGTTGTCCTGCACCGTGCTGTAGAGCGGGATGCCGTGCCGTGATACGAACAGTACGACGCCCGCCATCAGCGGAACCATGCAGAGAAGCACGAGCGAAAGCTCCCAGTCAAGAAGCATCGCCATGAAGACGCCGCCGACCAGAAGAATCGGCGCACGGATGCCCATGCGCTGAATCATGCCGATGAAGTTCTGCACGTTATAGCTGTCGGCGGTCATTCTGGAAATCAGGGAAGGCAGCGTGACGCTGTCGAACTGCGCTCCGGTCAGGTTGGTCGTCACGGTGAAAAGGTCATGCCGAAGGTCCCGTGTACAGTCGCGGGCGATCGCGGAGGCGTATTGGTTTGCGTAGATGTTGGTGTAGCGGACCAGAATCGCGGAAAGCACCATGATTCCGCCGAATAGGAGCACGCGGGACAGGTCCTTCGTCGGGACGATATCGTCGACCATATGCTCTAAGAGAAACGGAATGAAAAGCTCTCCGATGGAGCCGAAGAACTTAACGGTGACGCCGAAAGCAATCTTTCGGCGGTAAGGTTTCATATAGCGAAGGATATATTTCATATGGTGTTTCGGAGCCGCCGCCCAGGACAAATGCCATGCGTCCGGATAATACGACGGATTTTCTTTCATTTTTTTGTAATTGTACGTGTATAGAATAACATTTTCCGTTAAAAAACTTCAATACTTTTCTGCCTATTTGTTGACGAAAACAAAAACGCGTGATATTATTTTTTCTATAGAGAGTAAAGTGAGAGAACTGTCAGTATGTCATTTCCGAGAAGAAAACTGGACATGGATCTCCTGATTCTGGAGAGAGAGTCCTGTGAACGGATGACGGCGGTTCAGAAAAAGAAGAATCCGGCATGGGATTTTGACCGGTTTGAGGCCTTTCATTACGGGTCTTTGGACGAGCCGGCAGACCCCTGCTACGATACCTGTACGGTGCTTGCCGACGCGGCCGAAGAGCTGGACCGGCTTGATGCGGAGCGTCCGTTTCTCCTTCCGTTGGAGCGGGGGACGCATTACGTATGGGAACTGTTTTCGGAGCTCCCGAAGGTCGGGAGCAGCAAGTCCACGAGGCAGTTTTGGAACCGTCTGTCACGAGCCATGTCCGATCTGCCCCTGCCGATGGGCGAGGACGAATTGATCGACGCCTTTACGAAAGCGTCGCTTCCCCTTTTGGAGAAGGCGACCGACCTGGGCGACCGGTTTTATCTGTCCGAACTGGATTACGGCGGCTGGAGCGGCGGAATCGTCTCCAAGGATTTCCTGGTGGACGGCTTGCAGATGCTTGTTAAAAAGCTCAAAGGACCCCTGTGTGAGCGGTCCGGCGTGCGTTCGAAAAAATCGGAAGAACCGGAGGAGCATCCGTCCGGGGAACCTTCCGGGGAGAGCCCGGAGAATAACCAGAAGGAGGATATCAAGGAGTATGTATCCGAACAAGAAGACAGAACAGACCTGTAAATTAGTAGCGCTGGGCGGCATTTTGCTCATTATCCTTGCCTTTACGGCCATGATCGGTGCGTTCAGGGCAGGCGGAGTGACGCCTGAGAAGCTCAGTGTAAAAGGTTTTCCGAAGCTTCGCGGTCTTGGATATCTTGCACTTGTAGCGGTCGGCGGAATCTTCATTTTCATCGGTCGTTACGGAATCCGTGAAGAACTGCAGAAGTATCTTGAGTATGCGTGCGGCGGAATTGCCATTTTCTTCGCAACGCAGATTTTGGCCGGTATTTCCATGTTTATGAAAGTTCCGGGGATGCTGAATGCTCTTTTCGTCGGCGCGACGATTTTCGCCGGAATCCTCGGTGTGTTCTACGGCGTTTTCCTTGCCCTGGACATTAAGAAAAAGTATTTCAACCTGCAATACGACAAGATTGTTCTGGCGGCGCTTGCCGGCCTTAACGTGGTTGTCGGACTTTTGATGGTGCTTTACAGCGAGACCGCTAAGGAAAGCATCTTCCGGATTTACGATCTGGAGAAGTTCACCGGTGCAGGCGTTCATATCGTAGTTTATATTCTTCCGGCAGCAATGCTTTGGTTCTGTGACCGTCTGACCGAGCCCTTCACCGATAACGAAGTGGCGCAGGTCCGTGTTGCAGAGCGTCAGGCCGTTCGCATTGCCGAGGCACAGAAGGCTACCGAGCGTTATAATAAAGAGACCGCCGAGAAGGCAGCCGAGCGCAGACGCCGGGAAGAGGAAATCGCAGCGAAGGAAGCTGCAGCCCGCCGCCGTATGGAGGAAGAGAGAGAAGAGCGTATAGCAGCCGAGAAGCGTGCCGCCGAGCTCGAAGTCCAGAAGGCGAAGGAGAAAGCCGAGGCAGAAGCAAGAGAGGCCGAAGAGCAGGCCAAGAAAGCTGCCGAGGAAGAAGTCCGCAGACAGGAAGAGATCAAGCGTCAGCTTGAAGAAGCACAGAAGGCGGCCGAGGAAGCACAGAGACGTGCCGAAGAGGAAGCCAGAAGAGCAGCAGAGGCGGCCGAGGAAGCCCGTCGCAAGGCCGAGGAAGAAGTCCGGAAGGCTCAGGAAGCACAGGAAGAGGCTCGCCGCAGAGCAGAGCAGCTTCGTGAGAGCGCCCTTCGTAAAGCGGAAGCCGCTAAGGCAGAAGCCGCCAAGAAGGAAGAGGAAATCCGTAAGCGTCAGGCTGCGGAAGCTGCCGCCAAGGCTGAGCAGGTCCGCATAGACGAAGAAGAGAAGGCGAAGAACGAAGAGCTTGAGCGCCGTAAGGCAGAGCTTGAAGCCCGCCGCCGTGAGAAAGAAGCACAGCGCCGTATCGAGGCAGAGCAGCGCAGAGCCGAGGAAGAAGCTCTTGCCGCAATGACTCCCGAAGAGCGCCGCATCTACGAAGAAGAGAAAGCCCTCATGGAGCAGGAAGAAGCGCTTCGTAAGGCCGATGAGGAAGCAAGAGCAGAAGCTCTCCGTGAAGTGGAAGCTTACAGAAGAGCAGAAGAAGAGCTCCGTGCAACCGCCGAGGAAGAGACCAAGAAGAAGATTGAAACGCTTCAGATGGCATTTTCCGCCGGTCTTATCACGAAAGAAGAGTTTGAGGCCCGTAAGGCTAAGATTACTGGTCAGTAGATCCGAATAAGTTTATACGGAACCGTCGCAGAAATGCGGCGGTTCTTTTTTTGTTTCGAAAAATGGTATTGACAAGCGCGATGATTTTCGTGTATAGTAAGTGTACTAATACAAGTAGTACACATGAAGGGAGGAGAATATCCGATGATCAGCATCGACAAGCAAAGCCGGGTTCCCGTCTATGAGCAGTTAATCGATGCTTTCGAGAAGGAAATCATGCTCGGTATCCGCGAGAGCGACAGCATGATTCCCTCCGTCCGGACGCTTTCCGTGGAGCTCGGGGTTAACCCGAACACGGTGCAGAAGGCGTATCTGGAACTTGAGCGGCGGAACATAACCTATTCCGTTCCGGGCGTCGGGCGTTTCGTGTCGAAGGACGGCGCGGCGATATTAAAGAAAGATCTCGGGGAAGCGGAAGAACTGCTCAAAAAAGCGGTGGAGCGCATGAAACAGGCGGAAGTCCCTCTTGCGGATGTTCTTAAGAAGGTAACGAGCCTGTATGAGACGGAACGAAAGAATGACGGAGGAAGACAAGATGATTAAGGTAAAGGGAGTAACAAAAACATTTGACGGGCAGGCGGCGCTTACGGACCTTTCCTGTGAGATTCCGGAAGGAAAGGTTTACGGACTTGTCGGGAGCAACGGCGCCGGCAAGAGCACACTGCTTCGGATTATGACCGGCGTCTATGAGCCGGACTGCGGTGAGGTGGATTATGACGGTCAGCCGGTCTATGACAATCCGGAAGTGAAAGAACAGTTCATCTATATCCCGGATGAGATTTATTTCCTTCCCGGCGCCAATATGAACCGGATGGCTAAGTTCTATCGGAATTTCTATCCGAACTTCTCCATGGAACGGTTTGAGCAGCTGACGAAAGCGCTGAAACTTGACCCGAAGAAAGCCCTCAGCGGGTTCAGCAAGGGTATGCGCCGTCAGGCGGCGACGATTCTCGCGCTGTCCTGCCGTCCGAAGTATTATTTCTTTGATGAAACGTTCGACGGGCTGGATCAGATTATGCGCGATACTGTGAAGAAGCTGATTTATGAAGATATATGCGAGCGCGGAGTGACGGCCGTTTTAACAAGCCATTCGCTCCGGGAACTCGACAATACCTGTGACGAGCTGGCGCTGCTTCACGAGGGCCGGATTGTATTCTCCCATGAGGTGGAAGACATTAAGACGGCGGCGAAGAAAGTGCAGGTGGCATTTGAGGAACCGATTACGGAAGAACAGTTTGTTGATCTTTGCGGAGGAAAATGCCTGTCGGTTCGCACGGAAGGACGCGTGATTCAGGCAATTCTGAATGAGAATGCAGAGCAGACAGAGGCAAGAATCCGGGAGAAGAATCCGGTTCTTTTAGAGATTCTTCCGTTGAGCCTCGAGGAGATCTTTACCTATGAGATGGAGGCGCTCGGGTATTCCTTTGATACGGAAAGCGAGGGAGAGAAAGATGCAGAAGGCAATCAGTAAGCGGGTTTTCCTTGACGGCCTGCGCCGCACGCGGATTGTCCGTCTCGTCACAATCCCGGTTGCCGTTTTGTTCGGCTATATCGGGATGACGGAGAATTTTATCAATTCCGCTGCGATTCCCCAGCAGACCCCGATGTATATGTCGGCAATCGGCATGCTGATCATGCTCCTTATCGGGGAAATGACAATGACCGGCTGGCGCAGACGCCGTCGTTATGAGTTCTTTCAGACAATTCCGGCAAGCCGGAAAGAATGGTTCTGGTCTGTTTTCCTTGCGGAAACGGTTAACCTTTTCGTTTATGCATTCCTGGCGGAACTGTCCGTGATGATTTTATTCCGGAAACGAATGTCCCTTGTGCTATATGTATACGAGGCGCAGAACAGCGAAGGGTATTCCGGAGGACCGTTCTTTGCGGACAGTCTGCATCGCCTTGCGCTCCTTATGATTATCGGAATCGTATTCGTTTCCGTGATTTCGGTTGTGAGGGAATTAACCCATTCGAACCTCGCGTTTCTGATGCTTCTTTTCGGAACTGCAGCAGGATACTGGATTTCTTTCGCTTTGGTGCCTTCGGCAATCCGTTCGTTCTCAGGGAATCTGGTATCCCCGAGGCGTTCGCTCGTATTCCGGCTACGGATCTTTTACCGGCTGTTCGGTCTTTTGCGACCCGAATCCCTGTCGGTTGCTTATGATTATGTTGCGCTCCTGGTGAATCTTCTTTTTGCAGCGGGAATTCTGTATCTCGGAAGCCGGCTTTCTAAGAAATCCGCTGCGGAATACATCGGTGCGGAGTATCGGAACAAGAGACTGTTCCGGATTCTTCTGGTGGTACTCAACCTGCTTCCGCTTCTGATGGTAGTATACAGCTACGTAATCGGCGGAGAAAGCAGTCCGAACGTAATTCTGGTTCCGGCGCTTCTGCTTCTGATTATATACTTCCTGTGCCGGTTGTTCCGGGAGAAGTTTGCGCCGAAGTATCTGAAATATGTACTGGTCGCTATCCTGCTTGCCGCTGCCATTCCCGGAGGCTCGCTTCTCTATGCGAAAGCAGCAATGAAGCTTCCCGAACGAAAGGATGCGATTCTGGTTTATTTCGGAACCGGATATGACTGCTTCCTGTACAGCGAGAGGACAATTGATCGTATTTATTCGGTACTCGATGAGGATATCAAACACCCGAAGACCGAACGGTTTGCGGGAGAGGAAACTACGGTTACGATTTATACGGCGACCGGATGCAGAGAATACTATATAGATATGAAATCTCTCCAGGGCATCTGGGAAGATTCCGTCGGGGTCGTCTTCTGTGATGCCGGAAGGAAAACGGAATTCTTAACCCCGTTCGCATCCTCTGAGGAATATGAAAAGTTCCTGTCGCTTATTCCGGAGGAAGACAAAAAGGCAATCCCGGTTTACTACCGGAATGCTCTCGGGGGCATTACAAAAAGCAAAGAGAAGGTTGTAATCGGAGCAGCCGACCGGGAGAAAGCCTGTGTAACGATAAATGTTATAGACGCACACGGAATGACTGATCAGCAAGCCCTGGGGCACAGGATTTCTACCGGCTCCGAGGCCATGGCATACTATTATGAGAAGCTATGCCGTCCGCAAAAGGAACAGCTTGCGGAATTCTTCGGAAGGGATACCCGGGAGAGGGCTTTCTTCATTCGGGTAATACGGTTAACGGACGAAGAAACCGCAAGAGAAGAGAGCCCCCGCACGTATTACTTTAACCTACGAACCCGCGGAGGAGAAGCAGCCGCGACGACCGGTATTGATTCGTACACAGCGGGCCCTCTCACAAAAGAACAGACAGACCTTCTCATAGGCGCAATCTTTCAGAAGGGTGACCGGATTGATTTTCAAAAGGAAATCAGCAACATCCGGGTGGAATACAGCGAACAAACCGAGGAGGAAATGTTGTGGGAAGGCGGAACCTGCTGGTTCTACATTAATACCGAGGAGCTTAAGCCGCTTTTGGACGCCGTTGACGAAGCGCGTGCAAAGGCGAATGCGGATTCCGCGCATTCGGGAGAGGAGACGGACGAATGAAAAAGAAGTTCTTTCAGAAAAATGTGATTCGCGACCTCTATGAGCGGGAATACGCAGGATTCTCCGTGATCATGATTGCGCTTCTTTTTCTGGAGGTTGTGCAATTCTATATTGTGAAATCAACCGTAAGCCCGAATCAGGACTATACGGTCGGGTTGTTTTCCCACACGTTTGCAGGAAGATGGTTCGCGGTTTTCGGACCGTTCCTGATTGTGTGGAGACTGCTCCGGCAATATAACTCGGCGGAAGGAAGAGAACTGTTTTATTCGCTTCCGACCACGCGCAGAAGTGTCTTCGGGAGCGTGACGGCAGTGGCGTTCGGCGCGTTGGCTGCGTTCCTGGTGACGGAGACCCTGCTGACGGGGATGGCATTTTCCTTTTCGAAATATGTGAGAGTGGAAAAAGGATATTACCTTTCGAAGATTGCTCTTACGATTGCGCTCTTCCTGTTCTTCTACGGAGCGGCAATGATATGCTTTTCCCTTTCATCGGGGCTTGTATGGTACGGCGTGCTCTCGGCTGTCTGGCTGGGACTCGGCCTCCTTCTATATGACCGTCAGGAAGAACTTCTGAATTTTCATCTGCGGAATCATCCTGCCGTGAAAGTCAAAACTTATCTGGAGGGAGGGGGAAAACTTCCGTTTTCGGTTTTGTTCCGCTCCGTAAACCATCGAATCACGGAGAGAGGTCAGTTTCTTTCGGTTTTGGTAGATTTTGATGAGAGCGGAAAAGCTCTCGCAGAGTTCTGGCAGGTTCTTCCCGTGATGCTCGCCGTAGGGCTTCTTGCGGGAATCCTCGGGTACTTCGCATTTGTCAAAAGAAAAGCCGAAAGGACAGACGGCAAATGTAAAAGCCGCCTGATGCATGTGGCACTCCAGGCCGCTGTGACGGAATTGTTCCTCGTTTCATTCGGATGGACCCTCATCGACAGCGTGGCATGGGAATCTTACGGCAACAGCCCGGAGTATATGACAACGGAGTATAGAATTGAAGCAGACCCGTTTCCGTACGCACTTAAGAGGGATCTGGTGATTCTTCTGGTGATTCTCCCGGGGCTTTTGATCTGGGAGGGATTGTTTCATAAGAGTGTGAAGAAAGTCTGGAAAATATGGGAAGGACTCGCAATTGTCGTTCTATTGGAAGCGGTTATTTTCTGGTATGTGTACATATAAAGAGGAAAAAAGCGGGGGATGAAAGAAACGGATGGGTATGTGCCCATCCGTTTCGGTGTTATATAAGTCGAATTAAGTTAATAAGCCCCGCGCCTGCAGCATAACAGAGAAGCGTGAGGGCAAGCCGGCCGTATTCCGCCGCAGTCGGCTTGGCGGGCGGCGTCTTCTCGCGGTGCTTCTTCCAGTAGGTCTGGTCAATGACCCATACGACGATGAAAACGAAGAGACTTAATTGCAGCCCGAGCAGCCGGTAGAAGAAGGTGTGCAGGCGGACATCGCCGAACACGACCATTCCGAGCATCAGTTTGAAGCCCTGCACGAAGAACCATCCGGTCACGATTCCGAGAATGAAATTCATCAGCAGGATTTTCTTAAGCGGCAATTCGCGAAAATAAGGCATATCGGGCACTCCCTTTCCAAAAAGCTTGCTTTCAGTTTACCGATTTCTCGCGCCAAATGCAAGGGAAACATTGACATTTTCCGAAAATAGGGTATATACTTTTATTAACTATGCAATGCTTTGCAGAAAAAGAGGGATGCTATGGACGAATTAAAGGAACTGGCGGCGCGAATCCGCGAACTCCGCGAGGTCTGCGGCTATACGCAGGAAGAACTTGCGAAGGAGATTCATGTCGACCCGGATACGTATAAACGTTATGAGGAGAGCGCTGCGGATGTGCCGATCAGCGTGATTTATTCGATTGCGAAGAAGTTCGGCGTGGATTTTTCGGAAATCATGACCGGCGTCGGGGCAAAACTTCGGACTTATCAGGTCGTTAGAAAGGGCCAGGGGCAGCTTGCGGACCGCTATCCGGGATATACGTTCCGGAATCTCGCGTACCATTTTACGAATAAGATTATGCAGCCCTTCATCGTCACATTAGATCCGTCCGACAAGCCGGCGGATCTTGTGCAGCATGACGGCGAAGAGTTCAACCTTGTATTAAAGGGCAGCATCGTCGTCGTTTTCGACGGGCAGGAGATTGTCCTTCACGAAGGCGACAGTATCTATTTTAATCCCACATTCCCGCACGGTCAGAAATGCTACGGCAACGAGCCCGGCACATTTCTGACGATGATCGCGGAGTGACTTAAAGGAGACAGACGATGTTAGAGCGGTTTCTGCCTCGTACCGAGTTCAGCTCGTACGAGGATTTCAAGGAGAATTACAAAGTAAATGCGCCGGAATATTTTAATTTCGGCTTCGATATTGTGGACGGCTGGGCACAAGAGGAGCCGGATCTCCGCGCACTCCTCTGGTGCGACGATTTCGGTAACGAGAAGACGTTCACATTTACCGATATCAGTAAACTTTCCAATCAGGCGGCGAACTATTTCCGCTCGCTTGGGCTTAAAAAAGGTGACGTGGTGATGTTAATCCTCCGCCGCCGCTGGGAGTACTGGGTTTGCGCCGTTGCGCTCATAAAGCTCGGCGTTATCGTGATTCCGGGAACTCTTCAGCTTACGAAGAAGGACATCGCGTACCGCGCGAATGCGGCAAATGTGAAGATGTTCGTCTGCGTGGACGACGAGTACGTTATGCAGCAGATGGAGCTTGCGATGCCCGAGATGCCCTGCGTAAAGTACCGCGCGGTTGTAGACAACGTGGACCGTGAGGGCTGGATCAACTTTAATAAGGAATTTCTGCAGTTCCCCGATACGCTTGCGCGCCCCGAGGGCGAAGAGGCGACGAAGGGAACCGATATCATGCAGATCTACTTCACGTCCGGCACGACCGGCATGCCGAAGATGGTAACGCACAATTATCATCATCCGCTCGGTCATATCGTGACCGCGAAGTACTGGCAGCAGGTACAGAAGGGCAAACTCCACATGAGCGTGTCCGATTCCGGCTGGGCGAAGTTCGGCTGGGGTAAGATTTACGGACAGTGGATCTGCGGAGCGACCATCTTCGCCTACGATATGATTAAATTCTATCCGGCGAAACTTCTTGAGAAGATGTCCCAGTATAAGCTGACGACATTCTGCGCGCCGCCGACGATGTACCGCTTCATGCTGCAGGAGGATGTTGCGAAGTATGACCTCTCAAGCATTCAGAATTACGCGACGGCAGGTGAGCCGCTGAATCCGGAAGTATTCAACCGGTGGCTTGCGTTAACCGGCGGAAAGATTCACAGCGGGTTCGGCCAGACCGAGGGAACGGTTTTGTTCGCCGACTACCCGTGGTTCGAACCGATTCCGGGTGCGCTGGGCAAGGAATCACCGATTTATAACATCAAGCTGATGATGGACGGAGAGGAAGTCGAGAACGGCGCCGAGGGCGAGATTACGATTTGCGACGTGATTGACAATCATCCGATCGGACTCTTCATCGGATATTATAAGAATAAAGAACAGACCGACGAGGCATTTGCCGGCGGAAATTACAACCTGAAGGACGTTGCATGGCGCGACAACAACGGATATGTCTGGTTTGTGGGGCGCCATGACGACGTAATAAAGTGCTCCGGCTACCGCATCGGACCGTTCGAGGTAGAAAGCGCATTGATTGAACACCCGGCGGTTGTCGAGTGTGCAATCACCGCGGCACCGGACCCGATCCGCGGACAGGTGGTTAAGGCAACGGTTGTGCTCGCGAAGGGCTACACGCCGTCGGACGAACTGATTAAAGAACTGCAGAACCACGTAAAGAAGGCGACCGCGCCGTACAAATACCCGCGTATCGTTGAATTCGTGGATGAACTGCCGAAGACGCTCGGCGGAAAGATTAAACGTGCGCAGATCAGGCACGAGGATGAAGTGAAAGGAACACAGGCACAGTAGGGGTTAGGCACAGGGGTTTACACAATAAGAGGAGAAGGCTATGAGTAAAATCGTTAAGTTCTACGATCCGCACAAAGAAAACGGGTACCTGAGCAACTGGTATATCTCGCCGTTTACGTATGCCGGCCGGGAGTATTTCTCCTGCGAGCAGTACCTGATGGAACAGAAGGCGCTCACATTTTCCGATGATGAGATTGCCGAGAAGATTATGAAGTCCAAGAATCTCTCGGAAATCAAACGGCTCGGAAAGCAGGTTGCGCGGTACAACGAGAACCTGTGGAAGACAATCCGTCCGCAGGTGATGCGCCGCGGCCTCCGGGCGAAATTCCAGCAGAATCCGGAGCTGCTTCTTCAGCTTCTCGGGACAGGAAGTTCCATTCTTTGCGAGTGTGCGCCGCGGGATGCGATTTGGGGAATCGGTCTTGCAGCGGACGATCCGCGGAGCGATGATACGAAGGAATGGCGCGGCCGGAACCTTCTCGGACGTGCGCTGATGCGTGTCCGCGAGGATATGCGTGCATGGTGC
>CAMZEW010000036.1:0-14158 GCA_947305875.1 uncultured Lachnoclostridium sp. | reverse complement strand
GCAAACGAAAAGCCTGTGCGGTACTATTATAGTATCAGTGCAGGCTTTTTTGCATCGGAAGAGCGCGTCTTCCGACCGGCGAAAGGAGGATATTATATGAGAAAGACAAGAAAAATGCTCGCGGTTCTGCTGGCGCTTGTTCTGTTTTCAATGACGGCGCTTACCGGCTGCGGCGGGGATGACGATGATGACGGCGGAAGCCGGAAGAAGAAACCGACCGAATCGGTGAAAGACGATCCGACTTCGGTACCGACCGAACCACCGAGCGGAAGCGGAACGCTTAAGAAAGGCGATTCCTTAAGTAAAGCGCTCGGCTTCGGCACAAAGCTTCCGACGACCGTGACCCTGACCGAGCTGAATGAAGGCGGCACGAACATGTATATGACGAAAGAGGACGGTCATATCCGGAATTTCATGGACGTGATTTCGGAGATTACCGTCGGCGAGTATCAGGGCAATACAAAAGAAAAGAACTTCAACACCCTGAAGCTGCAGTGGAGCGACGGCTCGGACATCGAGATTCTGTATTCCGGAAGCCAGCTTATCTATAAGGCGGACGGGACCCGCGAGGTGTACTCCCTGACCGGAGGAACCCTGGTGGATGCGGCGGATGCGCTTATGAGCGACGTGCCGGACGATGACGGGCTGAAAAACATCAGCTGTTCCGAACTCGGTATTAAAACGAAAGCACCTTTAGATTCGGATACCGTGTATGACGAGGAAGCCGGACTCTACATCGGCGTCGGCTCGGGCACGCCCAACAATATTCCGTATGTTCTCGTGTACCGCATCCGCGATTCGAAATACTCCGCAAAGGACTATTTCAAAAAGTCCGGAATCCCGTTCTTCGAGGATGCGTACGGCGACGACCTGATTTCGTACAGCAATGTCGAAGAACTCGACGCGGAGATGGCGGACGGAACGAAAGTCACATTTTACGGATGTGAATTCACTTACAACGCGTACGGCAACCGGCTTTGCGCATACCGGATTGTCGGACAGTTCGGAAACGACCTGATCTACCTCACCGGCAAATACGTCGACGGCGATGAAGATATGATGGAAGACGTCATGGAAGTTCTGGAAATCGCGGCGATTTACCTCACCGTAACGGACGGCGGCACCGTGAAGAATGATCCGACGCCGGAACCGACGAAGAAGCCGGGTCCGTCAACGGACAATTTCACGATTGTAGCGAGCCCCGCCTCGCAGGTCAAGTACGAGAAATACGACAACGGCCTTTTCTCCGCGGAAATCCCGAAGGGATGGGTTGTTGAAGTGCATGAGCAGTCGGATTACATTCACTACACTTTCCAGATTTACGACCCGAAGAATCCGGACCTCCGCATCATGTATAACATGAAGAGCGAGGGGTACTGGGCATCGAAAGCGGACCATGATTTCTTCGCGAATGCCTACCCTACAAGCGAGCTGTCCGCTAACCCGTGGCTTGACGAACTGACGACGCTTGCGCTTCTTCCCGCATTTTTTAAGATTATGCCGGACGGCACGATGTTCAAGTTCCGGAAGACGACGGATTTCAAAAAAATCGAATCGCTCGGGACGGATGTGTTCGGCGGCGAGATTATCCATGCGACGTCGACCAACGCGGAAGGAAAGACCGTTGAGGGCATCTATTCCGCATCCATCATGAAGATAAACCTGTATTACGTGAATATGCTTTATGTTTACGGTGCGACCTTCATGACGGCACCGGAAGGCGAACTGAGCAACTGGATTGAAGTGCTGGAGCATATCTTCTCGACCGTCGAGTTCAGTGCCGCTTACCAGAAGGCGCTCAACGAAGAGCTGATCTTCCAGGGGCAGGCCACGATGGAAATCTCCCGGATCTGCTCGCAGACAACCGATATCGTAATCAGCGGATGGGAGTCAAGACAGGCCACTTACGACCGTATCTCCCAGAAGCAGAGCGACGCAACGCTCGGTTATGAGCGCGTCTACGACACCGAGAAGGGCGAAATCTACCGGGCGCCGCTTGATTTCCTTGACAACTATTCGGGAAGCCGTTATCGGGCGGTTACGGACGACCAGTATCTGCTCCCGATTGACGGATACATTCAATGGAAATAAACAAAAACAGTGACCGACGGGGCAGCGGAATCCATCCGCTGCCCTTATTTTGTTTCGAAAAATGACACGCTTTTTCTACTGACGGTTGGTTGAGAATACTACTTACCTATGGTATAATGACACCATTGAGACAGGACGTCTCAAAGAAAAGGAGAGTGTGTATGCTTAATGACATCATTTCCCAAAAACAGGCACTGTTTCAGGACGGTGTGCAGACGGTACTGCGGGGGCAGGAAAGCCGTTCAAGAAGAGTTATCCTTCTGAAAGGAAATCTGGTGCAGAATGCAAGAAGCGAAAGCCGGGGCG
Source organism: uncultured Lachnoclostridium sp. (assembly GCA_947305875.1). Classification (GTDB taxonomy): domain Bacteria; phylum Bacillota; class Clostridia; order Lachnospirales; family Lachnospiraceae; genus ISDg. The sequence goes on along the minus strand of CAMZEW010000036.1, from coordinate 11,761 downwards.
TTAATGCGCGCGTGAACCGGAACGGCATGTTCGGGTTTGCTTCGGAGGCGGAGTATTCACCCGAAGCAGCGGAGCGGGTGCTCCGGGCGGCTACGGCCAACGCGGAGTTCCTCGGAAGACATTCCGACCGGAAGACGCCGTTTCCGCCTTCGATTTTTGCAGGGCAGTTGTTCTGCCCCGGAACAATCGCGGATACCGAACAGAAGCGGATCATCGAGCTGTGCCGGACCGTGGATGATTACATTCAGAAGAAGTATCCCGATCTTTCGAGCCGGACGGTTGTGTATACCGAGGATTCGATGGATAAGATCATCTATACGTCCGACGCGTGCAGCGGGCATGTCGTAAACCCGCGGGCGCACATGTACGTCATCATGAATTCGGAAACGAAGGACGGCGTACCGGTGGAGATTTCCGAATCGTTCGGCGGTTACGGCGGGTTTGAGGACCATTTTACGGACGTAACGAAACTATACCCGGAGATCGACGAAATCTATCGGAAGCTGATGGACAAGAAGGAAGGCGTGTATGCGGAAGCCGGATACAAGACGGTTATCTTAGGCGGCATGATGGGCGGAATGCTCGCGCATGAGGCAGTAGGCCATACCGTGGAAGCCGATCTCGTAAGAGGGGGAAGCGTAGCGGGACCGTACCTCAATAAACGCGTCGCATCCGACCTTGTTTCGCTCGTGGATTTCGCGCATACCTATGAGGGACAACGCGTGGCACTTCCCGTATACCTCGATGACGAAGGCACGAAGGCGGAGGATGCGGTTCTGATCAGGGACGGCATCCTGGTAGGCTATATGAACGACCGTGAGAGCGCGCTTGAATACGGCATGAAGCCGGCAGGCAACGCGAGAGCCTGGGCTTTCTCCGATGAGCCTTTGATCCGCATGCGGAACACGTGCATCCTGCCCGGCAAGAGCACACTTGAGGAGATGATTGCCTCGGTGGATGACGGATACTATCTGATCCAGTCCGGAAACGGCCAGGCGGATCTGACCGGCGAGTTCATGTTCGGCGTGACATGCGGCTACGAAATCAAGAACGGCAAGCTCGGCAGAGCGCTTCTTGATACGACCGTAACCGGCGTCGCATTTGACATGCTAAAGACCGTCGACATGGTTTCGAAAGACGTGCACTGGGAAACATCCGGAACGTGCGGCAAAATGCAGGCGATGGCGGTCAGCATGGGCGGCCCGCACATGCGCTGCAAAATCATGATCGGCGGACGATAGAGGGGAGGCGCACGTATGAATGAGATCAGACCTTACGCGGACCGTTTGGACGCGATTTTAAAAGAAAAAGACGCAAAGAAGTATACGTATACGCTTGTGAAAACCGAAAAGCAGGAGCTAAATGCGGAAGCCGGGAAATTCAAGCTGATGCGCACAATCTTCAGTAATTACGCTTCACTTAAGCTGTTTCAGGGAACGAAGATGGGCAACGTAAGCGGCAACGACCTTTCGGACGAAGGGCTTTTAAAGCTTGCTGACGACGCCTTCACGGCTGCGGAATCGGCCGAAGAGGAACCCTGCAACGATTTCGGCCCCGACCAGGGTAAAGATGTGTTCCGCCAGGGCATCTGGGAGCCGGATATGGACCGATTGCTTGAGCGCGTGCAGGAATTTCTCGATACCGTTTCGAAGGATTATCCGAAGATCAAACTCATGGCGGCAGAGGCTTCCTTCAGCCGTCACAACTGGATCAGCCGCAACACGAACGGAACGGAGTTCGAGTGCTATTCGGGAAGCTACAGCTTCATGGCGGAGGTCAGCGCTTCGGACGGCGGGCAGAACACCGGCATCAACGGAACCGGCGTTGAGTTCAAGGATTTTGACAAGCCGCTCATCGAGATGGGCAATATGCGCGAAGTCCTTGAGGCGACACAGAACAGTCTGAATCCGAAGACCGTCACCGGCAAATTCGAAGGCCCTGTCATTATGACGCCCGGCTGCACGGCCCAGTTTATTTCGATGCTGATGCGGAATTACGCGGGAAGCAACGTCGTTATGGACGGAACAAGCCTCTGGCTTGACAAGGTCGGAGAGCAGGTCACCGATGAGAATCTTACCATAGCGCTCAATTCGTATGACGACCGGATTATCGTCGGCGAGCGAGGCACGCAGGACGGCTTCCGTACGAAGGATGTGACGCTGATTGACCGGGGCGTCCTGAAGACGCACTGGCTGAATCTGTACGCTTCGAAGAAGACGGGGCGCCCGATGGCGCAGAACACAAGCTATAACCTTGTGGTTGAGCCCGGCGATAAGAGCTTTGAGGAGTTGATTGCTTCGGTTGATAAGGGACTTCTGATGGGCGATTTCTCGGGCGGATATCCGGGCACGAACGGCGAATTCTCGGGTGTTGCCAAGAACAGCTTCCTGATTGAGAACGGCAAGGTTCAGGGCGCCGTCATGGAGACGATGGTCAACGGCAATCTCGGCGAGATTTTCAAGAACATCCGCGGCATTTCGAAGGAACTTCTGTGCGACGGAACCATGGTTGTGCCGTACATCGCATTTGACGGAATCATTATCTCCGGCAAATGATAACGCTGAGACTTTAAACCGCGCAAAAGTTGTAAAATGTTTTGTCATATTCCGTTTTTCCCTTCCCGTAAAAGATTTCTCTTTGCGAATTCCGCATCCTGTGGTAGAATACAAACAAAGAGAAAGCCGGAATGGTCCGGCAATGATTATTCGGAACGGTGCAGAATATGAAAAAGCAGGAAATCACGCGGCGCGGCGGTTGTATTTCTGCCGCACGACAGTCGGATAAGAAACAAAGACACAAGACAGGCCCGGCGAAGATTATGCTATGCCTGTGCTTGTGTCTTGTGCTTTTCTTGGGAGGATTTTTTCAGAAAGGAAGCGCTGCCTCATACGAGGAGGATTCCGGCGCGCAGCTTGCGTCCTTGAATCCGACCCGTCCGGGAGCGGGCTATTCGGCAGTCCTTTATGACAATCAGAACGGACTTCCGACTTCGGAAGCCAACGCGATTGTGCAGACGGAGGAAGGCTTTATCTGGATCGGAAGCTACAGCGGCCTGATCCGTTACGACGGCAACACGTTTGAGCGTCTCGATTCCACAACCGGTATCGCGAGCGTTGTAAGCCTTTTCGTGGACAGCAAAAACCGGCTCTGGGTCGGCACGAACGACGGCGGTGTCGTGGTGATCGAGAACGGTCTTACGAGAACCTTCCGAATTGAAGACGGGCTGAAATCGCTTTCGGTCCGTTCGATTACGGAGGACAAGGCCGGCAATATCTATGTCGGAACGACAAGAGGCGTTGCGAAGATCGATGCCGCGATGAAGGTCCAAACCATCGAGAAGCCGCAGATTAAGGATTCGTATATCCGGAAGCTTGTGGCGGACGAGAGCGGTTATATCTACGGAATCACGCAGGAAGGCGCTCTGTTTACCATTGAGGACGGCACGCTCGGCAAATTCATCTTTCTGAAAGAAGAAGGAATCCCCGGCATCGTATCGGTCAACCTCGACCCTTACCGTGAGGGCTATGTCTATCTCGGATCAAGTTCTTCGGACGTGTATTATGTAAATATCAAAGCGACGAACCGCGAGTATGAAAAGATCAACGTCGCTCCGCTTACCTGTATCGATGAGGTAATCAATGCTGAGGATACACTCTGGTTCTGCGCGAACAACGGCATCGGTCTGATGGCGCCGGGCGGACAGCTGAGTCTTCTTGACACGGTTCCGATGAACAATTCGGTGGACCATATGATTGCCGACTATCAGAATAATCTGTGGTTTACCTCCTCGCGCCAGGGCGTTATGAAGATCACACAGAACCGCTTCGCGGACGTTTTCGACTGGTACGGACTGAATCCGATGGTCGTCAATTCCACCTGCGCCTATAACGATTACATTCTTTTCGGAACCGACAGCGGGCTTACGGTCGTTTCCGAAAAGGAAATCATCGACACGCTTAAGATTACCGAAGCGAAGACCTTCTCCGGAAAGAAGATTCCGCAGACGAATCTTGTCGACATGCTGAAGGGCTGCCGCATCCGTTCGGTAATTCGTGACAGCAAAAACCGGATCTGGTTTTCCACCTACAGTGAGGATTACGGGCTTGTATGCTACGATGACGGGCACATTGTCTGCTATACGGAGGCTGACGGCATGCCGTCCTCAAGAATGCGTTCGGTTACCGAATTCGCGGACGGAACCATTCATGTTGCCTGTACCGGCGGCATGGCGGTCATCAATGAACAGAACGGCACGATTAAAACGTATGACGAGGAAATCGGCTTATCGAATACCGAAATCCTTACGATTGCGGAAGCTTCGAACGGCGAATGCGTTATCGGTACCGACGGCGGCGGAATCTATGTAATCGGCAACGCCGTGGTCCGAAGCATCGATACGTCCTCGGGACTGACTTCGGATGTCGTGATGCGAATTAAAAGCGATCCGGAACGGGAGATTTTCTGGATCGTTACAAGCAACTCCATTGCTTACATGGACAAGTTCTACCGTGTGAGGACAATCCGGAATTTCCCGTATTCGAACAACTTCGACATGTATGAGAACAGTAAGGGCGAGATGTGGATTCTGAGCAGTAACGGCGTATATGTCGTGGATACCGAACAGCTCTTACAAAACGAAATCATCGAGCCGGATTTTTATAACCGCGAAAACGGCCTTCCGTGCGTGGCAACGGCCAATTCCTACAGCGAGCTGACTCCGGAAGGCGACCTCTATATTGCCGGCAGCACCGGCGTAGCGAAGGTCAATATCGAGGAAGAGTTTGAAAATGTAACGGACATCAAGATGGCCGTACCTTATGTCACGGCGGACGGAGAAGCGGTTTATCCGGACGCAAACGGCGTGATCCGCATCAAGGCAGACGTGAAGAAGGTCGTCATTCAGGCGCACATCTTCTCTTATACGCTTACAAACCCGCAGGTGACCTACTGGCTCGAAGGGTTCGACCACAGAAAGACCACGGTCAGCCGGACGGGGTTCGGACCGGTTACCTATACCAACCTGCAAGGCCGGTCCTACGTCTTTCATATGGAAATTCAGGATGCGTCGGGACAGGTCAAAACCTACACCATCCGCATCATCAAGAACAAGATGTTTTATGAGTTCTGGTGGTTTAAGGTGATTTCCGTTCTGATTCTTTCGCTGATTCTGTTCTGGATTGTGGTTTCCGCCGTTCGGAAGAAGATTCAGGCACTCGTTGAGAAAGAGCAGGAACAGAAAACCTTCATCAATGAGATGATTGAAGCATTCGCAAAAACCATCGATATGAAGGACAACTATACGAACGGTCATTCCTTCCGTGTGGCCAAGTATACAGCCATGCTCGCAAAGGAACTCGGCTATAACGACGAAGACATCGAGAAATACCATAACATCGCGCTTTTGCATGATATCGGTAAGATCGGCGTCGAGGATAAGGTACTGAAGAAGGAAGGCAAGCTCGAAGACGACGAGTTTATGCAGATCAAATCGCATGCCGCCCGCGGAGCCGATGTATTGAAAGATATCTCAATCATGCCGGAGCTTGCGATCGGCGCAGGCGCGCATCATGAGCGGCCGGACGGCAAAGGCTATCCGAACGGCTTAAAGGGCGATGAGATTCCGCGCGTTGCGCAGATTATCGCCGTAGCGGACACATTTGACGCAATGTATTCCGACCGTCCGTACCGGAAGCGCATGAACTTTGAGAAAGCGGTTTCCATTATCAAGGGAGCAGCCGGCACGCAGCTGACGGAAGACGTCGTGGAAGCATTCCTGAGGCTTGTCGATAAGGGTGAATTCCGTGCACCCGACGATATCGGCGGCGGCACGACCGAGGATATCGACAACATCCATAAGAAAGAAGCGGAAGCAGCGAAGGCGGCGGAGGCAAAATAAAAGAAATTAACTGTAAGAGGGGAGAAATGACATGAAGACCGGACTTGTGATGTAAGGCGGCGGTATGCGCGGCCTGTTTACGATGGGAATACTGGATGTATTTATGGAGCGCGGACTCCGCTTTGAAGGAGCCGTCGGGGTTTCGGCCGGAGCCGCGTTCGGATGCAACTATAAGTCAGGCCAGATCGGAAGAGGCATCCGCTATAATGTACGTTACGCAGGCGACTGGAGGTATAAAAGCTTCCGGTCGCTTTTCGTGACCGGAGATATCTTCGGCGCGGATTTCTGCTACCATACCCTGCCGGAAGAACTCGACCGGTTCGACGCGGAGGCATTTGCCGCTAACCCGATGGAATTCTACGCGGTTGCGACCGACGTGGAGAAGGGCATCCCGGTTTATAAGAATCTGATGAAAGGCGATGAGGCGGACATGCAGTTCATCCGCGCGTCGGCATCGCTTCCGCTCGTGTCGCGCGTCGTACCGTACGGACGGAGAAAACTTCTCGACGGCGGTATTGCCGATTCGATTCCGTTAAAGTTCATGGAAGGAAGAGGGTATGAGCGGAACGTCGTCATATTGACGCAGCCCGAAAGTTATGTCAAGGAGCCGACGAACCTTCTGCCGCTTGCGAAAGTTAAGCTCCGCGAGTACCCGAAGATGATTCAATGCATGGCGGAACGGCATATCATGTACAATAAGCAGACCGCTTATGTGAAGGAGCGTGCGGAAGAGGGCGCTGTGTTTGCCATCTATCCGAAGGAAGCACTCGGCATCTCCAATATGGAGAAGTCAGGCGACGAGTTGATGCGCGTCTACTGCCTCGGGCGGGTGGCAGCAGAGGAAAAATGGGACGATTTGATGGCATTTCTCGGAGAAAAATCGTGAATAAAATGAAAAATGCTACCATTTTTGTTCAGAATGTGATATAATCCATCTGATATCATAAAATGAGAACGGAATGAGCCGGTCGTATGGTCCGGCATCGGTTCCGAAGGAGGTATTGTTCTATGGGAATTATGGAAAGACCTGCCGTTTCCGTGCTTGCGGACGGCGGAAAGTACTGGGAGCACACATATGAAAAGTTCTTCCTGAAAGTATACGTGCCGGCATCCGGCATTGACGGGGAAGCGCTCAATTATACGTTCCGCGCGCCGATGCTTTTGGCGTTTGAGGAGAACCGGGGAACGAAAGAGGAGGCAATCGCATTTGCCGGTAAGAGCGGACTTGCGGATATCGCCGCGGCAGCCGACGGCAGCGTGATGTTCGTATATCCGACCTGCGAAGGCGGCTGGGCAGGCGCGGACGAGAGTCTGTATGCGGCGGTGATTGCGGAGACGAAGATGAACCCGTTTTATAAGGACGGCATCTGTGAGATTCAGAACTTCTTTACGAGGGAGTTTCAGGGATATTATGTGCGCGGCGCCATTTTCCGCGCGGATATCTACAGCTACGGCGCTTCGGCCGATTATGTCGCAAAGAACCTTTTGAAGACTTTGAACGGCGAATACCTGTGGGGACCGGGCGAGATCACGCCTGCGATGTGTTCGATGGAACGTCTTTCGGTTGTTCCGGCACCCGAACGCAAGGATATCGCAATCCTTTCGGTCGGAAACAGCGACGCGGTCAACGCGGGCTTTGCAGGCTGTGAAAACCTTTTGATTAAGGATACAGCGGACTACAAGGCCGATTTCAAGGCATTTGTACGGAAGTTCAAAATGTGGTGCGGCAAGATTGAAATCGAACCCGATTTCGAAGCGCTTAACATGAACGAAGACCCGGGCATCGTGACGGTGAAGACGAGTCCGGACAATCGCGGTTTGTATAAGGGGACGGAAGAGCACAAGGTCGGTTATTTTGCATATTATAACAAGGACCTTTTCGATAAGGGACCGGCGCCTCTGATGATCGGTTTCCACGGCGGCGGAGATTCTTCGATGTATCTGACCTTCGTTGCCGGCTGGTGGGAAGTATGCCATAAGTACGGTTTCCTGTTCGTTTCGATTGAGAACCATCAGAACGTGACGGCGACCGAAGTCGTTCAGGTTTATGAAGCGCTGAAGAAACGCTACAACATTGACGAGCATCGCGTATACGCAAGCGGCTTCTCGATGGGAAGCGGCAAGACGTGGGATATGTTCCAGGAATATCCGCAGCTGTTCGCGGGACTTGCTCCGCACAGCGCGCTGTTCCCGGTAAGAAACAACCCGTTCGGTATGTCGATTGACGATCCGCGCATGAATAAGGACGTTGCGGTTCCGGTATTCTATTCGGGCGGCGAGAAGTCGCACCTTCCGGAGCTTCCGTTCCAGGCGGAGACCGGACTTGACCGGATTCAGTATCTGGCCAGCGTCAATAAGCTTGTAAAGAAGTTCGACGTGGCATTTGCCGATAAGGACAAATGGGCCGACCCGGTATACGGCGAGGCAGCGGACCGCGTCGAGAAGGTTCCGGACGAGTCGCGCGGAAGCATTCTGACGATCCGTTACTACAACAGCGAAGACGGCGTATGCCGCACGGCGCTTTCGAGTATCGACAACCAGATCCACGAGTGCCGCCAGCACACCTGCGAGAACGCGTGGAAGTTCCTGTCGCAGTTTACAAGATAAGTATTACCTGATTGCAATGGGGTTTATGGAGAGTCCCGGGGCGTTACCGTCCCGGGATTTCTTTCGGTTTTGCACGGTTTTCGGGTATTTTTCCGGTAGTTTCACCGGCTTCGTTGCGTTTCCGAGGCCCCGATACCCACCTTGAAAGAGAAACTTTCTTCAGGTGGGTATCAGCGACATGAATTCTCACCTTATCAATCGCATTATGCAGATGAAATACCCACCTGGATTGAGTTTGGGTCTTTCGGTGGGTAGCGGGACTGCATTTCGGCTCATTTCATCTGAAGAAATACCCACCTAAACAGGATTATTGCTTACCGGTGTGCATTTTTCCTTTTCGGGCGGCAGGTTTCGTCACATTATTCGGGAAAACTATGATTTCTATCTCCGAGAGTTTATCCTTTGGCATTGCAAAGGCTTGAAAACAAAGGGTTTCTTGTTTCTTAGGCACATTTCTTTTGTGCATTTTTCCTTGTGAATATTGTTCAAAAGAGCTGCCCGGTTTTCTACTTGCTTCTGCTTCGGTTACGCGTGTATATTCTTTATACATAAACTGCAGGAGGAAGCGATGGATTATTATTGCCTTGAACAGAGTCGTGAAGAACTGAGCCGGCTGATCAAAGATAGAGAAGAGATATTGAAGGACCTGACACGGAAACTCGGAAAAGAACTTTTCAAGGTACCGGAAGGACAGATTAAAGTTGCTAGGAAGAAGAACTCTTTTCAATACTACCGAAAGGAAAATGACAAAAGCAAGTGGGAGTATATTCCGAAACAGCAGCACATCCTTGCGGAGCAGATCATTAACGCAGATTACCGCAGGAGACTTATAAAAGCAGCGGAAAAGGATTTGCTGGCAATTCGAAACTGGAAGCGGAATGAGATTCCTTTCCGAATTGCGGACATATATGATTGCCTTCCGGAAGGAAGAAAAGCAATGGTTGAAAATGTTATGACATCAGATGAGGAAGCAATTCGGGAATTTCTGAACGAAGCGTTCGAGCCTTTGGAAACATATGCGGAGAATAAGGTTTTTGAAACATCAAACGGAGAATGCGTCCGTTCGAAGGCAGAGTGGATGATTGCGGAAAGACTGCTCCAAAACGGAATTCCGTATCAATATGAATATCCGGTTCAATTAAGAAATTACGGGACGTCACGGCCTGACTTCCGTTGTTTAAATGTCCGAAAAAGGAAGATTATACTATGGGAGCATCAGGGGCGGATGGATGATTGTGATTATGCAGCTGCGGCGGTTCGAAAAGTCAACGCGTATGAGGAGAACGGATTCTTCGCAGGGGACAATCTGATACTGACTTCGGAAACAGCAACGGACCCGCTGACTCCGCGAATGATTGAACGATGGATTCGCAGGATGTTGCTTTAGACGAACGGAAAATGTGATAAATTCATTTCGCAAAAGAAAAATGTAAAATATACTTGACAAAAAGAAATAAATGATATACAATCCGTTTCAGAAGGCGGCAATGAAGCCGCCGAGGAAAGGGAGAATGAATATGGATTTGTGGTTTTATGTTGTGATTGCTGCGGCGCTTGCTCTGATTGTGCTGATTATACTGGCAGTTAAGTACACGAGCAACGGGAAGGGCTTCGACGAGATGCAGCTCATGAAACGCGCGGACGCTTATCGTGCAGGGTTCTTTACGCTTCTCGGATGTGTGGTCATGCTGATGATATTGGAAAGCTGGTCGCCGTGGACGAGAAATGTGACGGTCACATTTTCCTTCGTTTTAAGCATTATGGTTACGCTTTTGGTGTTCGGGATCCATTGCATCGTGCATGACGCATTCTTCCGGATGCAGGAGAGCAGGAAGCTTTACCTCGGTTTATGCTTCTGCGTGGTTTTCGTAAACGCCATGCAGGCGCTCGCCTATTACCGGGACAACAAAACGCTTCTTGAAAAGGAGAAAGTCAGTTTATCCCCATGCGGGAATATTCTGATTGGCGCCACGTTTCTGATTCTCGCGGTTGCAATCGTTATTAAGTTGCTTACGGCGAAGGAGGACAGAGATGAAGAATCTTAAGCTGAAAGCCGCAAGGGCCGCAATGGACCTGTCGCAGGAACAGCTTGCCGATTTATGCAATGTGTCCCGGCAGACCATAAGCGCCATTGAAAAGGGAGACTATAACCCGACGATCAATCTGTGCATTGCAATCTGCAAGGCACTCGGAAAGACACTGGATGAGTTGTTCTGGGACAACGAATGAGAGGAGCGGAAATGGGAGATTTTCTGACGAAAGACGGGCTTCGGCTCCATTATGACGAATACGGGGTGGGAGAGAAGGCGGTTCTTTCCGCACAGGTCGGTTTTTATCCGAAAGGAATGCAGCAGGCGCTTGCGGAGAAGGGCTATCATGTATACTGCCTGACGATTCGGGGCTTCGCGCCATCGGACTATGTGACAAAGGATTACGGTGACGCCTGGTATGACGTGTTCGCGGACGATGTCATCGCGCTTGCGGACATGCTCGGGATCAGCCGGTTTTCTTATATGGGCGCCTCGCACGGCGCGGGCGTCGGCTGGCATCTCATGTTAAGGCATCCGGAGAGGGTAACCGCTTTCATCGCGGCAGTTCCCGGGCCGCACAGCCTTGCGGCCGGCGTGATGTCCTACCGGCAGATGCTCATGCAGGGGCTTATTTCGTCCCCGCCTCCGTTCGACCCGTCGATTGACGGGGACGAAGACCGCGCGGCGCGGAGAAAAGAGCGGGGAGAGTGGCTTTCAAAGCTTCCGGAAGCTGACCCGAGAGAGAAGCAGGTGGATTACGGCAGGCCGCTTATGCGGCTTGGTTCGGAGGAGAAGCTCTGTGAAGCGCTCCGTTCCATCCAAACGCCGACGCTGATTCTCGGCGGAGCGGAGGACCCGATCAGCACACCGGAGCTGATGATGCGGACCGCACGGTGCCTTCCGCACTGTAAGCTTGTGATGTATTCAAACTGCGGCCACAATATCGACACGGATCTCACCGAAGAACTGACCGAAGAGGCCGACCGGTTCCTTCAGAATGCGATGCAATGCGGCCGTTTCCACGCCCCCGTGAAAGCGTGACGCTTTCGTGCGCGTCGCATTTTACGAAAAGACTGTGATTTTCGGAAAATGTTATTTACAAATCGCGGCAAATCCGATATAATTCTACTGTTAATGACCGGGCTTTTTAGATTCAATAAAAGACTGGCTTAGATAAATCAAGGAGGACGTTTTCATGGCTAGAGAAAAACAGTCAATGGATGGAAAC
>CAMZEW010000035.1:0-14278 GCA_947305875.1 uncultured Lachnoclostridium sp. | reverse complement strand
CTGCCAAGTCGTCGGAACGCATTAAAATATGACTTCGTCATGGGCGTTCCTCCTCAATTGCGCCCACCGGGCAGATCTGACCGCAAAGCCCGCATCCCGTGCAGAGATTCGGGTCAATCGTCACCTGTCCGTCCACACGGATCAATCCGGGACAGCCGATCTCGCGGATGCAGGTGCCGCAGTTGATGCAGGTTTCGCCTACGTGGCATTTGCCGGAAGGCTTCGTAATCGCAACGCACGGAGACTTGAAGATGATTGCCTTCACGCCGGGCAGGCTCGCACACGCCCGGACGGCTCCCATTGCTTCATTCAGGTTGAGCGGATTCACGGTCATGACCTTCGAAACACCGATTCCCGTGAGCACCGAAGCGATGTCGACCTTCTCGACAATGTCGCCCATCATGTTGCGCCCGGTTCCCGGGTGCGGCTGGTGGCCGGTCATCGCGGTCGTCGAATTATCAAGCACGCACAGAATCATGTTCGCGTTGTTGTAAACCGCGTTCACGATGCCGGTCATCCCAGACGCGAAGAACGTGGAATCGCCGACAAATGCGAAGCCGATCCCTTCTTTGTCCATCCACGTAAAGCCCTGCGCCATCGTAATGCCTGCTCCCATGCAAAGGCAGGTGTCACACATATCAAGCGGCTGGGCGTTTCCGAGCGTATAGCAGCCGATGTCGCCGCAGAAATAGCATTTGCGGCCCTTCATCGCCTTCTTGACCGCGTAGAACGAAGCACGGTGCGGACAGCCGGCGCACAGAACCGGCGGACGGACCGGAAGCTCCGGCGCATCGCTTAAATCAATTCCGGTGTCCTTCGCGGGAAGCCCGAGATACTGCTGCAGAATACCTTTTATCAAGTCGGTGCTCAGTTCTCCGCTTGCGGGGACATCCCCCGTAAGCTTGCCGCGAATCGTGAGAAGGATTCCGTTCCTGCCGCAGAGTTTCGCAATCTGCTCCTCGTTATACGGGCTCAGTTCCTCTAAACAGAGAATTTCCGTAACGCCCGTAAGCGCCTTCTTCACAAAGCTTTCCGGGAACGGGTAAGGCGTTCCGATGCGGATCAGCTTCACCTCGGGGTAATCCTTTAAGAACTCCTTCGCATAAGCGTAGCTGATTCCGGAGGCAACGACTGCCTTCTTCGAGTCGCCGCCGTCCACGGTGTTGAACCGGTAAGAAGAGAACTCCTCGCCGATTTCGACGTTCCGCTTTTCAATCATCGCGTGATTGGCGAACGAAAGCCGCGGGAAGATGACCCACTTCTTCGAATCCTTCACAAAACCGGGAACACTCTTCGGGACAGTCCGTTCCGGATGCTCGATTGCCGCGTATGCGTGGTCAACGCGTGTTGTCGGACGGAACAATACGGGCGTTTTGTACTTCTCGGAGCACTCGTAGGCATCCCCGATCATCTCGTAGGCTTCCTCAGGGGAAGCCGGATCGAACACCGGAATCCGCGCGAATTCCGCAAATCTTCTCGTATCCTGCTCGGTCTGTGAGGAAATCGGACCCGGGTCGTCCGCAGAAACAACGACCATACCGCCCTTGACGCCGACATACGCAAGGCTCATCAGCGGGTCGGAAGCGACATTCAGACCGACCTGCTTCATCGTGACGAGCGTTCTCGCGCCGCTGTACGAAGCGGCAGCTGCTACCTCCATTGCAGCCTTCTCGTTGACGGACCATTCGACATGCACGCCGTTATGCGGATACTTCGCAACCGTCTCCACGATTTCCGAAGAGGGCGTTCCGGGATAACCGGAGACCAGATTCACGCCGGCCGCAAGCGCAGCAAGTCCGATGGCTCCGTTTCCCATAACATATTCTTTCACCTGGTTTCTCCATTCCGCGGGATGTCCCCGCAAATTACTGTTCTCCGCTCGAAATCCGGATTACCGGGGAGAACCCCGTAGTCTTGCCGCACTTCATGCGGCACTCAAACAACGTCATAAACTGAGACGGATCGATCTTCGTAAAATCGACCTTCGTAAACCAGTCCTTCGTGAACTTGACCGACAGCAGCGTTTCCTCATCCGAGAGGCCGGTCGCAGGGTTCACCTGCGTCTGCACGGCGTGCACGTAAACCGTTTCGACCGGAAGCAGCGCAAATGTATCACGGGCGGTCCGGATGGCCGTGCTGCATACATAGTCCTCAAGAAGTTCGTAGTATTTGCCCTTCGGGAGATCCTTCTCGGTGAGCTTTCCGGATGCGGTCGCGGTCACTTCGACGACCGGCATCACTTCCTCTTCGGCAATTTCAAACTGTACTTCCGCAAAATCGGACGCGTCCGTTCCGAATTCAAAGGAATGCCCGAATTCCCGAAGGTCCTCATATGGCTGCATAATCTCAACCGCCGAATAGTAGGCTTCGATATCCCCGCCGAGCACATGGAGCGCGATATCCTTAAGCTTATCATAGCCGTATGCGGTCAGGTCCCCGTCGCAGATGGCACGCCAGTCAACAACCGGGTCGCTTTCCTTATGATGGCTCTTAATGCTCTCCACATATTCGCGGTACTTTAAAACCTCTTCCTGTACGGCTTCAAGTTCTGCCTGCGCTTCCGCCTGTGCGGCAGCTTTCTGCCTCGGATCCTTGTATCCGGTCGAGGATTTCGACGAAGACTTCTTGCCGGAGCTGATGTTCTTCACATACGACAGCCCGGTTCCCGGAAGTCCGACCGAAACCGTCTTACGCCCGCTCGTATGCATCGTATAATGCATGCCTCGCCGGCCGACGGATACGCTTGCGCCTTTTGTTCCGAGGTTCAGTTTCACGCCCGGAAGAATCTTAATGCTTTTACGAAACCGGAGTCCCATTTTCCTCCTTCCGGCCAAAGGCCGTATACATTAAGAGCGGCTCCGCAAGCCTGCGGAACCGCTCCCGGTATAGAATAACCTAACGATTCAAAACTTATGCCCAAGGATTCTCGGTCGGGTAAGGAAGGGACTTCGGCTGATTGTAAGCGATGTCCTTGATGCCGAGGAACTTGAATACTTCGAAGAGGGCCTTTCCGTAGTGACCGAATGCAACGGCACCGTGGTGAGGATATCTCTTCTGGATGAGCACGTGACGATAGAAGCGTCCCATCTCCTTGATAGCGAAGATTGCGATACCACCGAAGGAACGGGTAGGTACGTCGAGGATCTCGCCCTCAGCGATGTAGGAAACAAGCTCTCCGTCGCTGTTGCACTGCAGACGATAGAAGGTGATGTCGCTTGCTGCGATGTCGCCCTCGAGAGTTCCTCTCGTGAAATCAGGATCGCTTCCTTCCGGCTCAAGGAGACGGTGCTGGATGAGCTGATACTTGATCGCACGGTCGCTGCACATCTTGCAGGACGGGGTGTTACCGCAGTGGAAGCCCATGAAGGTATCGGTGAGCTTGTAGTCAACCTTACCCTTGATGTCCTCATCGTAAATGTACTGCGGAACGGAGTTGTTGATATCAAGAAGCGTTACCGCATCCTGAGATACGCAAGCGCCGATGTACTCGGACAGAGCGCCGTAGATATCTACTTCGCAGGATACCGGGATACCGCGGCTTGCGAGACGGCTGTTAACGTAGCAAGGCTCGAAACCGAAGGTCTCGGGGAATGCAGGCCAGCACTTATCGGCAAATGCCACATACTTGCGGGAACCCTTGTGCTGCTCAGCCCAGTCAAGGAGAGTCAGCTCGAACTGAGCCATGCGCTCGTTCATCTCAGGATAGTAGCAGCCCTCTCCCATTTCTTTCGCCATATCGGCGCAAACTTCCGGGATACGGGGATCGTTCGCATGTGCCTTGTAAGCTACGAACAGGTCAAGTTCGGAGTTCTCCTCAACCTCCACGCCGATCTCATAGAGACCCTTGATGGGAGCGTTGCAGGCGAAGAAATCCTGCGGTCTGGGACCGAAGGTAATAATCTTAAGGTTCTTAACACCGATAACGGCGCGTGCGATCGGAACGAACTCACCGATCATCTTTGCGATATCGTCAGCGGTTCCAACCGGATACTCCGGAATGTAACCCTTCAGATGACGCATGCCGAGGTTGTAAGAGCAGTTCAGCATACCGCAGTATGCATCGCCGCGGCCGTTGATCATATCGCCGTCGCCTTCTGCTGCGGCAACGAACATGCAGGGACCGTCAAAATTCTTTGCGATCAAAGTCTCGGGAGTCTCGGGACCGAAGTTTCCGAGGAATACAACCAAAGCGTTGCACTCCGCGGCCTTAACGTCCGCAACTGCCGAAAGCATATCTTTCTCATTCTCTACCATAACCGGGCAAACATAAAGATCGCCCTTGTAAGCCGCACCGATTGCATCGCGACGCTTCTTCGAAAGCTGAATCGGGAAACAGTCACGGCTTACCGCAATAATGCCAAGCTTCACTACAGGAATATTCGTCATAGCCATTGCGTAATACCAAACCTTTCTATATAGTTTTTGGGCTTCACCCATGCAAATTTCATTATACCTTCAAAGAGGCTTTATGTCAACGACTCCTTAACGATTTCAGACCCCTTTGCACTCGTATCCTTTTAACAGAAACTGAAGCACATAAATCTCCTGTTTCTCCGCGTCTGCCGTCACATCCGCCTGCCGGATCCGGTCAAGATTCCGCAGCGCGGTCCAGCGGTCGCAGTCCGACATCGGCTCCGCCCCCTCGGGGAGCGGTTTTAAGGAGACAAATGCGAGGAGCTGTAACAGTACCCCGCATGTAATTCCGTCCTCTTCGCCGGACGGCGTCTCGGCAAGGCGGCCGCACAGCTCGAGAATCATTTTCTTAATCCGGGCAACCGTAAAGGATACGCCCATCGCCTCGACAAGCGGAAGCTCGTCCTCGCCGAGGTTTTCTAAAAACAGTTCCATAGTCGCTCCTATTCTTCCGGTTCTTCGGTCACATTTGCCGCGGCGCCCTTCTTTCCGAGCAGCTTCGCAATCGTGACGACAAGCATCACGTAAGGCGTCAGAATCAACACACTCGGAATCAGGTAGAGAAACGGCACGGGAATCCAGGAATGGAACAGCTCGAGAATCGGGTTCCCTTCCGGTTCATGCGTAAAGAAATAGTTCGAGAATTCGTTGCATTTCGTGATACGGAGCACAACGTTAATCAAAAAGACGGCAAATGCCACGAGGAAGCCCGACAGCACCGTCAGCAGGTAATCCTTATATTTCGGCTTGTAAAGCCCGAGCGCGCCGAGCGCGAGGCTTCCGAACACGACCATCCAGTGCGTGCCGAAGTATCCGATCATGCGCGGCAGCAGGATACTGTAATGATCGAACCCGATTCCCGGCATCACGAGCGCAAGACCTGCGCCGAGCGGACCCATGAAGAAGCTGAAGCACTGCAGCAGACGGTTGCCGGTGAGCGCGGCAATCGGAATCATAATCATGTTGATGTTACAGAGCTGAATCGGCAGCTCGCCCCACCAGTTGAACGCGCCTTTGCCGGCTTCTGCGGTAATCGCCGAATAATCGGAATCCTTCCCGAGGAAATACTTATATACGAAGAACCCGGCAAGCGTGACCAGCATGGCTGCGGCGAGCACCCGTGCCCTCGTCTTCTCGTCCTTCTTTCTAAGAAAGTAAACGCCTGCGGCGAAAAGAATCAAAAACAGGACAAACACCGCGATGTATACGCCGTTAAAAGGCTTGCAGATCAGTTTCTCATCCATAGTATCCTCCTGCGGATTAAAGGTGCCTTCGAATAAACTCGATTTCCCCGTTTAACATGCCCGTATTGACCGCGCCGGTTGCGTCGAAAGCCGTGGACTCTAATGTAAACGTATCATCGTATCCGGTCTTACGGACAAATCCAAAGAACCGTTCAAAATCAATGTTTCCGCCCCCGATCGGAAGCGTCCGGAGATTCGCCCAGTCCTTATATCCGCCGCCGTAGTCGTTTACGTGGTAATGGCGGATATGCCCTTCGCGCCAGAGTTTCTCCCGCTCCGGATCGTAAAGTCTGTCAAGCTGCCCGTGGAACGCTGCCATTTTCGTATCGAAGATGAACTTTACGTCCGGGTAACGTTCAAGAAGTTCGTCCCAGTGCGTGAACGGATCGGCGCAGTTGCAGACAACGTTCTCAACAAGAAGCTCGATTCCGTTCTCATCGGCAATCTTTCGAAGCGTCTCGTATGCCTTCAGGTTATTCTCGATGTTCCGGTCGGAAGTGATGCCGTCCCAGAGATGGATGACCATCTTCTCCGCACCGAGCCGCGCAGCCATTTCGGCGTTCTGCGAAAAGCGGTAGAACGCGTCTTCAAGTTCCTCGCTTCCGCCCTTTGAAATGCTCTCGCCGATGCTCTTCTGTGCGTGATAAGCCGGCACCTTTAGCCCGAGGTTTTGCACTAAGGAAACAATCTCTCCGATCTTCTCGTACCAGTCCGAATACATCATGAATTCGTATCCGTCGCAGGTAAGCTGCTCCGAAAGCGGCGCGAGAAGACGGAAATCCCTTCCGTTCGGCCTTCCGATCAACGCCCCGGTGGAAACCAGTATTCTAGCCATAAATCCTCCGTCTCCGCGTCCCCCGGCGCGGGCTTTTATTCCCCAATTTCCTTCTTACCGGCGGAAAGACTCGGTCGGCCCGAGATACGAACGGACCGGCTCCTCTCCTTCCCGGAATATAACGAGTCTCTCAAGAACAAAGTTCGGAGAAATCGCGTAAACCGTAATCGTATTGACGCCTTCGTTAAGCTCTACAGGCACCGTCGTCTCACGGATGTTATTAAGAACGCCCGAAGCCCAGAGGTCGTTGCCGTCTCCGACACGGAAGCCCTCCGGAATGGCATTGATTTTCTTAAGCTTTCCGCCGTTCACGTCGATTCCGAACCAGAGTTCCGGCGTCCGCACGGGCGGGTTGCTCGGGTTCTGTAAGAGACGGACATAATAACGTCCCGCGCTCGGTACCGTAAAGCGGTACGTAACGCCCGGAGCGTCTTTCACGGCAAATGTGACGTCCTGCGGGAACGCCTTCACTGCCGAAAGCGTGCGCCCGTAGTCCGGAAGAATCTCGAACGAACCGGCCTTGGTATCCTTCTTCCCGAAGAAATGCTCCGCCTCAATGGCGATGTAATGCCCGAGCATCGCTCCCTCGCCGAATACCTTACTGAGGTTCGGCATCGTATGAATCTTCTCGCTCATGTCGACGCTGTTCTCGGCACAGTAAAGGAATGTGCCCTGTTCCTCCGTGCAGGTGGGAACGCACACCGGAATCCGTACGCGGATATGCCCTTCCGCGCCGTGAATCTTCAGTTCAAAGATCGTGCTTTCGGAAACCTTCGCCCGGTCAATCGTAACCTTAAGAAGCACAAGGCTCTCCGCCTTCACGGTTCCGTTCATCTTATTAACGGTAATGCAGTCGGAAGCATTCTCAACGGTAAACGCAATCGTCTTCGCCGACGCGGTCGAAAGACCTATGTATCCGTGCTCCGCTCTCGGATCTAAGAAGGCTCCCATCGTCAGTACTCTTGCGGTCCACGGCGTACCCTCGGTATGCTGGTTTGTCCCGGGAATTGTCACAATCAGGCGGTCTTTGTCGGCAGGGACAAAGGTATGAACAATCGGATTCCGGCACTCTTCCTCGCACCAGTACTGAAAGCCGATGTGCTCCGACATGCCCATGCCGTACCATTTGCCTTTATGAATCGTATGCAGTTCTTCGACCAGTGCGCGGTCTCTCTGATAGCAGGCATCGATTTCCTTCGCGAGCTTGAGCGCATAGGTGCTTCCGAACGAAGCATATGCGTGATTTAACGTCGTAAGCGCCCACATCTTCATGACATTCAGGTCCGCGACAAGCGGCAGGTATACGAGCTCATAATAGCCGAAGGCCGCTTCTTCGGAAATCTCTTCACGAAGTTTCTCCGCAGCAGCAATCAGGCGGTCGCATTCCGCTATCAGCTCATCGCATTCGCCGAAGGCGAACGGCGCGTAAATGTTATCGTTCATCGCTTCGGTACGTCGCGAGGCGGTGAGCTTCGTATAGCCGCGCAGCAGTTCCGCCATCTTCTTCGTTTCCGCATCGTCGCAGAGCCCCGCGAAATGCTTCTTCGGGAAGGCCTTCGTATAATTGACCGCGCTGTTACGGTCACTCGTTCCGTAGCGGTCGAAGTCGTAAGCGAGGTCAAGGAAGTAAGCAAGGGGATATTCGTTGCTGAAGATGTCGCCGACGTTTACGATCCACAGCTCGCGGATGCCGTTATCGTAGGCGGTCGTCATCTGCTCCCATACCTTCGGAAGGAACGAAGTATTGAACCACTCGAACGAAATCGGGTAGCCGTGATAATCGAAATGATAATACATTCCGTAGCCGCCCTTGTGGTCACGCATCTCGGGAGTCGGAAGCGTACGGAGGTTGCCGTAGTTATCGTCGCAGAGCATCAGCGTAACGCCTTCGAGCTCGGGGTCGCCCATCAGGCCGGGCGTCGTCTCGTCGCCGTAGAAATACGGCTCGACCTCTTTATATAACGCGAGCATGCGCGGAACCTTCTCAAGATCCTTGTTTACATGCTTTTTGATGAGGCCGTTCTGTGTCTTAAGAACGCGGCGCAGCAGATCGATGTTATCGGCGAGGGTTGCCTCTCTTCCGAGAATCGCCGTGTCGGCCTCACCGCGCATGCCGACCGTAATCACATTTTCAAACTTTCCGCTTCGCTTAAGACCATCCTCCCAGAAACGGGTGATGCCCTTTTCGTTCGTGTTAAAGTTCCACGCGTCACCATAGACGGAATCCTTTCCGCGCACATAACGGTACTCTTCGCCCTGGCGGCAGCACGGCTCATGATGGGAGGCTCCCATGACAACACCGAGTTCGTCCGCAAGAATCGCGTTCTCAAGTCCGGGGCCGTCGTTCGGAAAGATTGCCGACCACATCGCAGGCCACAGATAGTTGCCCTTTAAGCGTAGCAGCAGCTCAAACACGTGTATGTAAGCCTTAGCATTGAAACCGCCGTAATTCTTCGCGCAGAAGTTGCCGAACGCCGGCCATTCATCGTTGATGAAGAAGCCTCGGAACCGTACCGAAGGCTCTCTGGAGACAAATGCGAACCCTTCCTCGATGGAAAAACTGTCCATCTGCGCAGGCTTCATGTCGAGCCAGTCAATGAACGGAGAAACGCCGAGCATCTCGGAAAGATGAAACAGCCCGTAAACCGTACCCCTCTTCTCGCTTCCCGCAATCACCAAAAGCTGTGCGAATTCCCCCTTCGCTCCGGCCGTTAACAGTTTCTTCGGAACATTCTTTATAAGAGTAAAGGAATAAACCTCCCTTTTATCCTGAATATCCCTTACGGAAATCAGCCCCGCCTTCTCCAGTTTCGAAAGCGCGGCGCAACGCCCCGCCGTTCCGAAAAGAACCGGCATCGTTACCGCTTCGTCCTTCACGGCTTCTTTTACAGGCATCATATCGGGCTTCCGTCCGAATACTGCCTTGATATCCTCACATACACGGTCCGCAATCTTACGGACTCCGCTCCATTCTTCCTCTTCATACATAAAAACCGCTTTGCGGCTTTTGATTGCTTTTCCTGAAAGAATATAATCCATTCATCCGTCCTCCAAGATGTTTAAGGGTCCCGAAAATGCAATAATCGCGCCGTATCAAGCATAACAGATAAGCGGATCATTTGCAATGAATTTGGAGTTTTTTCAGCAAAGTGCAACGACCCTCTTGACAGCGTAACAATGTTACGTTATAATGACTATCGTAACAATGTTACGGAGGTGAGCGCATGGGAGAAGAACAACATCTGATTTCCAAAAGGGAACTGCTTGCCCGCTACGGTATTTCGTACGGGGCACTCTACCGCTGGAAACGAAAAGGCCTGATACCAGACGACTGGTTTATCCGGAAATCCACGTCGACCGGGCAGGAAACCTTCTTCCCGGAGGCCCTCATCCGGGAACGTGTGGAGCGGATTCTGCATACCAAGAACGAGGTGCTGCTCGATGAACTCGCAGGCAAGCTCTCCGGCGAAGACCGGCGGAACGCCTTTCTCATCATCGACACACCCTATGGGGAGAAGTCCTTTAAACTGAACGATGTCCGCTCTGTTTCCCTTCTGGGACCCGACGGACAGAAACAAGACATTACGGATGATGTAAAACAATTGCTTACAAAAGGGAGGAATAAACTATGAATATTGCGGGTGCCGGATCTCTTCCGGGCGGCGTATATGACGATTTAATCTCAATCAGCGGAAGCGGAAAGATTACCGGAAGCGCTTCCTGCAAAGCGTTTCATTGCTCGGGCGCGGGCGCGGTTGACGGCGACCTTTCTTGTCAGGAGGAATACCGCTGCAGCGGGGCAGGAAAGGTACACGGTTCTCTTCAGGCCAAGACGATGCATGTTTCGGGTTCCTGTAAATGTGACGGCACGGTAACCGTCATTGAGACGCTGCAGGCATCCGGCGCCTTTCATGCAGGTACAACGTCCGCGGGGGAATTCCACGGAAGCGGCGCGACAACCATTGACGGTGACCTCTCCGCCGAAACTATCCGGATCAGCGGAGCAATCCACTGCATAGGACTTCTGAACGGGGACAGCGTGGACATCCGTTTCGGCGGCAATTCACAGGCGGACAATATCGGCGGAAGCAATATCCGCATTACACCGGGCGAATCCCGCGTCAACGGAATTTCCGGATTCTTCCGCAGGATGTTCGGGGCGGAAGAGCGTACTCTCACTTTCGATGTGGCGGGTTCCGTTGAAGGCGATGAAATCTATCTCGAACATGTCTCTGCCGCCTCCGTATCGGGCCGTGTCGTAACAATCGGCCCCGGCTGTAATATCGGAAAGCTCTTCTATATCGAAAGCGCGGAGGTTTCCCCGGACGCTTCTGTGGGGTATACGGAACAGTTGCCCGGATGATTCACAAAAAAAGAAAGGTGCACGGGCATGTGTCTGTGTACCTTTTTTATGCGAATATATAGCAGTCATACCGGATTGCCTTGCCTGAAAGGCTGTAATCCGGCTTCCGGCCGGCAAGATTCGGGCCTTTGACCGGACGCTTTACTATCAAGCGGTGCGGTCCTGCCGAAACCGCCGCCTCAAACAATTCCTCTTCATTTTCACACGGCTTTTCCAGTCCGTGAATCAGCTGGAATTTCTTCTTAACAAGGGCGCTCTTCTGCCGCTTCGGAAACATCGGGTCAAGAAGAATCACGTCGGGACGTTCGGAAAGCTCCCTCATTCCTTCGATGCTGTCAGCCTTTACCAGCTCCATCCTCGATACAATCTCCGAAAGCTCCGGATCCCGAAGCCCGCGCGCGATTGCGTCCTCAAGCAGCTCCGCAATGACCGGGTCCCGTTCATACATGCGGACAGAAAAACCCGCCGCGGCAAGCAGGAAAGAATCCTCCCCGAGCCCCGCCGTGGCGTCAATAGCTGTGGCATCTGCCCCGAACGTGTTCCGCTTCGCCGCCTTCACAAGAAGTTCTCCCGCAAGCCGCCCTTTTGTGACCCGCGGGAGAAGAATTCGAAAGTCGCCTCGAACCGAGAGTTCGCCGTCCGTAAGACTAAGCCCTTCTTCTGTTCTCTTAAGTTCCATGTCTACCGGAAGAACGATGCGATTACGCCCGCGATGCCGACAACCATCAGGCAAACCGGAATCGCAATGGCATTGCGCGTCTTCGCCGCAATATACCGCTTCGGGTTCTTCGGATTGTAATAGATATCAATCTTGTTCCCGACCTTAAACTTCTTCTTGCGGCCGGAGCGGATATTCAGCATGTCGCGAATCTCCTCTTCATTGGCCATGAAGGACACGACCGGAACATAGTTCGTCACTTTCTTTCCGGAATCGTTCATATCCACATCCTCGTGAACATCCACGATTTCGGCATTCGCCAGAACGGCAAATGTCCTCTTGCGCCGGAACGCAAGCACCATTCCGATTAATCCCGCGAGCGCAATAACGGCGCCGCCGATCAGCAATACATTATGAAGCATCTTCTGTCCTCCTTTATTCTTTGGTCGCTACGTCATAGAGGAGCGCAACGCAGCCCTCTGTTCCGAACGTCCCGGAATTCAGTGTCATATCATAGTTCTGTGCTTTTCCCCATTCACAGTCCGTATAATACTTATAATGGTTTGCTCTTGCCTTGTCGCGTTTCCGAAGCGTCTTCTCCACATCGTCTTTCTGGAAGCCGTACTCCGAAACGGCGCGCTTCGCCTTGCTCTCCATATCGGCATGAATGAATACATGGAGCGCATCCGGATAATCTTTCAGGATAAAGTCCGCGCAGCGTCCTACAATCACGCAGTTTTCCTTGTTGGCAATGTCCTTGATGATGTCGGACTGCACGACGAACAGCTGGTCCTGCAAAGGAAGCATGTTCCCGCCGAATACCATGCCGGCGTAGGTCATGTTGCTCGCGATATTAAAGAGAAGGCTTCCGGTAATATGCTCGCCCTGCTCCTCAATGAATTCCTTCGCAAGCCCGCTTTCCTTCGCGACGCGGTCAATCAGTTCCTTGTCATAGTAAGAATAACCGAGCTTCTCGGCCAGTTTCTTTCCGATCTGACGGCCGCCGCTGCCGCATTCACGGCTGATGGTGATAATCTTCTTCATATTGCACACCTCCCCGATACATTCATTTGAATCATTATAGCACAGTTTTTGAATGCGGAAAAGGAGATTCTTGCATTTTTCTCTCTTCCGTCTTATACTGTAACCATTCCGACGAAAATGACACAGGGGTTGACATTTACATGGTATATAACAATATTCTGGAAGCAATCGGGCATACTCCGATTATCCGGCTGCAGCATATGACGGCGCCGGACAGCGCCGAAGTGCTTGTTAAATTCGAAGGTCTGAATGTCGGCGGTTCCATCAAGACGCGGACCGCTTACAACATGATTCTCGCCGCCGAGAGGGCCGGACAGATTACGAAAGACACGGTTATCGTCGAGCCGACGAGCGGCAACCAGGGCATCGGCCTTGCGCTGATCGGCGCGGTTCGCGGTTACCGGACCGTCATCGTGATGCCGGACTCCGTCAGTGAAGAGCGGCGCAAGCTCGTGCATCATTACGGCGCGGAAGTCATTCTGATTCATGACGCCGGCGACATCGGCGCCTGCATGGAAGAATGCCTGAACACCGCGCTTAGGATGCAGAAGGAAGATCCGAACGTCTTCGTTCCGCAGCAGTTCAGCAATCCGAATAACCCTCTCGCCCACAAATACCACACCGGCGTCGAAATACTGGAACAGGTTGCGGGTCCGATTCACGGCTTCTGCTCGGGCATCGGAACCGGCGGAACCATATCGGGCATCGGCGAAGTGCTTCGGACGCAGAACCCGGATATCCTGATCTGGGCGGTTGAGCCGGAGAACGCAGCGATCCTCTCGGGCGGTTCCATAGGAACGCATCTGCAGATGGGCATCGGGGACGGTTTGATTCCGGACAATCTGAATCAGGGAATTTACTCCGACATCTATATCGTCACGGATGAGGTTGCCCTTCAGACTTCCCGCGACCTTGCCTCGAAGGAAGGCATCCTCTGCGGCATCTCAAGCGGCACGAACGTCGCCGCAGCCCTTGCGATGGCGAAGCGCCTCGGTCCCGGAAAGACGGTTGTCACGGTTCTTCCGGATACTGCAGAGCGGTACTTCTCCACCCCGCTGTTCGAAAACGAATAAAAAACGCGCCGGTCACGAATCCTCGTGTTCCGGCGCTTTTCACTTTATTAATCCCTGTCTTTAATGACTACCGTCGAGAGCGCTTTCTCGAGCAGCCCACGGTGCGCTTCGTCGGTGCAGACCGTGAAGAACAGTCCGTGGTTCGAATCGAAATAGTAGGTAACCTTCACAGGCTCGACCCCGGTCTTATCCTCATAAGAGACGCGGCGCGCGTGGTAGTTTCCGGAACCGAAGGTCACGTCGTTCTCTCTGGTGAACGAATAGCTTTCGTCACTTTCGAATGCCTCAAGCGCCTCGTCCAGGTCCGTCGAAACGTCGATTGTCGAAACCGACAGATAATAAAGGTCCTCGCTTCCGACTACGCCGAAGCGGTCCATCCGGACGTTATCGGTGTTGTTAAGCACAATCTCCTGATACTTCAGTTCCGCGCTGTCAAACTCGAGCGTATACCCGAGATTCTTATTATGGAAACGCTTCTTCGTATTCATATAATGCATCCCGAGAAGGACAATCACCATCACGAACGCCGCCGTAATCAGGGCGATCAGAATGATTCTCGTTTTCGAATTGCCGGACGCTGCTTTTTCTTTATCTTCCATTGTTGCAAACTTACCTCAAATGTGATATAACACCATTTTATACGAAAAA
>CAMZEW010000034.1:0-14389 GCA_947305875.1 uncultured Lachnoclostridium sp. | reverse complement strand
CGCCTGAATGGCGAAGGATATTTCAACTCCTTTAACGCAGTTTGCAATATCTTCTAACTGTTTTAAGCGATTGGTGTAAGTGTCAAGCGTTTCTCTTCTGGCACCGGGGCGTGCTGCGCTGATCGTATCGGCGGCCTGAACAATGCAGGCAATCAGGGACTTGAATTCCTCATCGCCGTGATGCGCGGCAACCGCATTGATGATAAGCGGAGACTCTTTGTATTTCTTACAAATATCAACGCCGATCTGTACATGGGTTCCTTCCATCTCATGGTCAACGGCTTTACCGATATCATGAAGAAGTCCGGCACGCTTTGCAAGACGGACGTCTGCGCCCATCTCTCCGGCAAGCAGTCCGGAAAGAATCGAAACCTCAATCGAATGCTTCAAAGCATTCTGACCGTAACTGGTACGATATTTCATCCGGCCGAGGAGACGAACCACTTCGGGATGCAGTCCGTGAACGCCGGTCTTAAGGACTGCGGCTTCACCTTCTTCGCGAATGGTGTTCTCCACTTCACGCTGGGCTTTCTCAACCATTTCCTCAATCCGTGCGGGATGGATACGGCCGTCCACAATCAGCTTCTCAAGAGCGATTCTGGCGATCTCCCTGCGAATCGGGTCAAAGCCCGAGAGGATAACGGCTTCCGGGGTATCATCGATAATCAGTTCAATGCCGGTAAGGGTCTCAATCGTACGAATGTTACGGCCCTCACGTCCGATGATACGTCCTTTCATTTCGTCACTCGGAAGCTGTACAACCGAAATGGTTGCTTCCGCGACGTGGTCTGCCGCGCACTTCTGGATGGCACCGACAATCAGCTCTTTCGCCTTCTTGTCCGCGGTAAGCTTTGCTTCCGCCTCCATCTCCTTAATCATTACCGCAGATTCATGCTTTACATCATTCTTAACAGTTTCGAGAAGATATTCTTTTGCTTTATCGGAGGTTAATCCCGAGATTCTTTCCAGCTCCTGAACCTGACGGTCATGGAACGAATCCGCCTCTTGAATTTTGGCGTCAAGTTCCTGTTCCTTCTGGTTCATGCGAGCTTCTTTCTTCTCGAGGACTTCCATCTTCCGGTCCAGATTCTCTTCTTTAGCAGTTACACGTCTTTCGTAAGACTGAACTTCAGCTCTGCGTTCCTTGATTTCCCTGTCCAAATCGTTCTTCGCCTGAAGATTCTCTTCCTTCGCCTGAAGGAGAGCCTCTTTCCTGGTGGCTTCCGCCGTACGGACTGCCTCTTTCTGCGCCTTATCAAGGATTTCCTTGGCCTGCTGTTCCGCAGTACCGACGGTTTCCTCATAATGCTTCTCACAGTTCTTCTGCGTTACGCTCTTCGTAATCAGAAAGACGATTAAACCTACCAGGATGGCGACAACTATGGAAATAAGGATCGCGAACTCAAGAGAAACCTCGCCCATAGGAGCACCTCCGTATATTAAATTTTCAAAATGCAAAATTCAACACAACTATCATAAATGATAAAGCGGTAAATGTCAATACGAAAAATTCTACTAACATAGAACGCCAATTTCAGTCGGTGTACCGAAACAGAAACATCTCTACCGCAATGTGTTCCTCAAGGTCTCCGGATTTCACTTTCCGCTCCATATCGTTGCCGTCTTCGACCGCCCTGAGCACCCGCTCAAAGGACCACGCACGGCGTCTTCTTAAGTATTTTTTTACGACAAAGGGACGCGTGCCGAGCCTTGAAGCGATTTCGTCCGCATTTGCCCCGGATCCGCCCATCGAAAGCACCTTATAGAACATAAAGAACTGATTCGTCAGCATGTATAAAATCCGAAGCGGCTTCTCCTGCGCCTGCAGAAGCTCCGCATAGATTTCGGTAGCCTTCCTACGGTCGTTGTCAAGGATTGCGTCTGCCATTGCAAATATCTGAACTTCGGACACCGGCGTCGTAATCCGGCGGATGTCCTCTGCACGCACTTCTCCGGTTCCGGCGCAATAGGCCGACAGTTTCTCCATCTCAACCGAAAGCACGTCCATATCCGAACCGACACGCTCTAACAGGTAACCGGCAGCGGATTCGGATATTCCGAGCCCGCTTTTCTTTAAGGTCACACCGATGAAAGTTTTTAAATCCTTCTCCGAAAGGCCGTTGAATTCGGCAGCATATCCGTGTTCTTTGACGGCTTTATATAGTTCTCCGTTCTTGTCTACATCCGTCTCAACGAACAGGACGACAGTCGTCTCCGGTATCGCTGCGACTGCTTCGGCGAATGCATTGTTCTTTCCTTTGAACCAGCCGCTGTTTTCATATAAAATCAGTCTCCGGTCAGCAAAAAATGGCACCGTTTCCGCAAGGTCGCGCACCTCGGACACCTCCGCGTTTCCGTCCCGGAAGGACTGGAAATTCATGGTGTCGCCCTCTGCCACAACCGCTGCAATCAGCTTATTCTTGTAAAGACGGATCATGTAATCGTCTTTGCCGAACAAGAGATAACAGGTGGAAAAAGTACCGTTTTTTATATGTTCCCGTATGGTATTCACAAACCCGACCTCAATCCAGTTACGTACCGGCCGTCACAGAAGCAGAACGCCCGCGAACAGCGCCAGGCCGATCGCAATCAGAATAAGCATCTGCTTGCCGTGAGGCTTCGGCCAGGGAAGATTAAAGATAAACAGAAATGCCGTCAGCAATTCAAAAAAGCAATACACAAGCGGTCTGCCTTCCGGTACGATGCCGCCGACAATGTAGGCTACCGGAGCCATAATCGCGGAGCTGGTAATCGGAAGTCCCTGGTAAGTCGTGCGTCTTTCATTGGTCTTCGAGGCGCGCTCCTCTTCCATTACGTTGAAGTACGCAAGACGGATAATTCCGCAGATTGTCAGGATAAAACCGCATGCAAACGGAACGGCCGCTTCGAGCGCGGTCGAGTATTCGGTCGTATAAAGATGCAGACCGAGCAAAGCAGGCGTTATGCCGAAGCAGCAGATATCACAGATGGAATCCAGCTGGATTCCGAACTTCTTCGCTTCCTCGCTCCGCTTCACCTTTCTGGCTACGGCACCGTCGAACATGTCACATACGCCTGCTAACATCAGAAAGAAGATTGACCATTTATATTCTGCAATGCTTCCGAGATAGATACTGACAAAAGCGCATAATACGCCGAAATAGGTCAGTATTACGGACGGATTGTAAAATCCTACAAATCGCTTGTTTTCCATAGCATTCTCCCACTCTTTTCGGACTGCCTTCAGTATACCGAATTCACCCGTTAATGTCAACCGAATTCACGCTTAGTTACCCGGGACGGGAGTTCTTTACCGGTTATCGTTGACGGTCGGGATGCTGTTCTTTACCGGTTATCGTTGACGGTCGGTCTGTAGGCGGTATGGGCAGCTGAGACCAAGCTGAATCGGTCCATCTGCCCATACCGTCACGACCGCCCTGACAAAAGAATAATAGGATAAAAAAGTGATACACTCTTCCCATAACATCGAAGGTGCCATGCCAAAGAATAATGGAAATCAGAATATCCGATACATCTTAGCTGTTTTCAGTGAGGCAGGTAGGATGTTGTCTTAATACCTTTTTTTGTGATGTAGGTCAGGACGGCTCCGTCGGTTTTGGTGATGTAGAGGGTGCGGCTGCATTCGGTAGCCAGGGTAACGGATTCGGGTGATGGGTGGCCGTAGTTGTTGTAGCCGACCGAAATCACGGAGATTTCAGGAGTGACGAATGAGTAGAACGATTCGCTGCAGGAATACCGGCTGCCGTGATGCGGTACTTTGAGGTAATATACCGGGTGAAGATCGGACAGGGCAATTTGTTCGAGGATATCCGCGGACACGTCACCGGGGAACAGAAACCGGTACCCGGAGGCGGTCAGTTCCGTTATCTGGCATAGGTCGTTGCCGTCATCAGCGCCTTCTCTTCCTGCGGGAATGAACCGGAACGTAAGCTTTCCGACGCTCAATGAGTCACCGCCTTTTGTAAAGATTACCGGAACCGATGAAGCAACGGAAGGCGCAAGTAAAGACTGAATCTCGGGGAAGGCTTCGGCGGTATATACACATCGGGCGGAAGAGAAAACACTGCAATTTCGGATTCCGTTGATATGATCCTCATCGGGATGCGATACGAACAGATAATCCACATGGTTATAACCGTAATACTGTATAAACGGTTTAAGAATCTTCTCTCCGACTTCTTCCTTTGAGATGCTTCCGCAATCTAAGACGACGACCGTTTTTCCGGACATGACGACCGTGCATTCGCCCTGCCCGACGCTTAAGGATGCGACCGTCGTTCCGGTGTGAATCGGAAGAAACAGCACAAAAGACGCAAGCAGCAAGTACCGGAACCGTTCATTCTTCTTCCGTTCAAGAACAAGAACGGCAACAAAGAATACCGCGAATATTACGGCCCGCACAGGCGTGATATGCCCGGGCGTAACCGTCAGGAAACGGACCTTCCGAAGCGTTTCCATAGTACGGATTAACCCAAGTTCCGCATAATGCACCGGCCCCGCGAACAGCCATCCGGCCGGCAGCGCAATAAAGGAAAATGCCATCGCCAGTATCAAAAGCACAAACGCGGCGCTGATTCCGCTCAGAACGAATACATTTAAAAGTATCCCGATCGGCGTAACCGTATAAAATGCCTGTAACGTAATCGGAAGGAGTCCTGCCTGAAGAAGGACGGATGTCCGAAAGATTTTCCGCATGTTTTTCTTTTCTCCGATCCGGAACGGTTCCAAAGAGGTCATAAACCCGGCCGCAAAGGACAGTTGAAACGACAGGTTTGTAAGGCGGTACGGGGCAAGAAAAAGCACTGAAAGGAAAAGAAAACAGTTTGCGGAAAGCCGGTCATAAGTCCGTTTGAAATGCCCGCAGAACAGCGAAAGAAAGAAAGTAAAGACGGCACGGATACAGGATATCGGAAATCCGCACAGCATTCCGTAAAGAAGAAGCACCGAACAGGCAATTATCTCCGCGGGCTTCCTCGGAAACAGGAACAGAAGGACCGCAAGCAGTATCTCCGCAAGAATTCCGACGTGCAGCCCGCTGACCGCAAGAATATGCGCGAGCCCGAACTGCTCATAAAGTTCTCTCTGGTCCCCCGGGAATGCGCTCTTCTCCCCGAGAAGAAGCGCATGCGGAAGGCCGGCCGTTTCCTTCGGAAAGAGCTTCCCGATCTGAACGGAAAGCCTGTCCCTTATAACAGAAACAAGCCGGTTTAAGCGGTTCGGTTTTCGGTTCAGGCGAACGTTATCGGCGCGCACTTCGGCAATGCATCCGATTGACGGATAATACTCCGCCGCATCAAACTGCCCCGGATTCTCCGCTCCGCGGAATTCCTTTGAATACCCGGTGACGGTCACATTTGCCTTCCTTTCGGGCAGCGTTTCCGTAGCCACGTAAACGTAATACGGATAGATGTTCCTGGCGGAACGGCTCTCCTGCCCGTCTCCGAATCGCGTAAGCCGCAACAGAAATCCGTACTCCGAAACGTCCTTAACGACGCCCGTATAAACGGTTGCCTGAAGAACAAAACGATGCAGTTTCTCCTCGGTAATCCGGTAGCAGAATCCGGTGAAGGCGCCGAGCAAAAGCCCGGTTAAGAATCCGAACAAAAGGATTTTGGGGTATTTTCGAAATAACAGAAACAGAATGATGACGGCAGAAAGAACTGCCGAAGAAGTCCATCGGAACAACAGAAGCGTTATTCCGACGGACATGGCCGAACACGCCCACACAAGCGGACGTTTCATGATTTTACTCCGATCAGGCGGACCTTCCGCCCTAGTTTGATATAAGTCCCGGATGGAACCGGAACACGCGGTTCATGTCGAACCCAAGATAAGAATAGATGCTCTTTCCTTCGACCGTAAACTCGACCTCCTGCACGGTCGGAAGCTGCGTCAGCGTATTCACAATGGAATAAACCGTCAGCGCCGCGGGAACGGCATTCAGTTCTTTCAAAAAAGCCGAATCCAGATCCACAACGCAATGTCCGTTCGAAATCGAGACGCCGAGAACCTTCGTCTCGGGCGGAATGACCGCAATTCCCGGAAGCTCATTCGGCCCCGCAATCAGTCGGTACAGAATGTCATAAATCACGGACTGTGAGCCGTCCGTTTCGAGGTATTCCGTACATTCAAGAAGCCTCGAACGTTCCTCGTTTCCGAAGTAGAGCGTCACCTTCTGGCGGACCGGTGCGAACGTAAGCGTATCCGGATAGGATGAAGCACCAAGTACCACGTCCTCACCGTCCTCGCCCATACGTTCAAATACAACCGCGTCAATGGCTCCGATGCTGCAGAACGATTTCACGACGGCCGCGCGGCTTAAAGACTTCTCAAGCCCGAAGAGCCCGATTTCAAACTGCCCGTAGTTCTCGAGCCTGAGCACGCCGTCCGAAAAACTGTATTTCAACACGAACGAGCGGTTCGGAAGCGCCGCACGGTATTTCCCCTGCGAAGTTTCCTTAAGTGCTTCGATCATCTCGCCGATTCTTCCGTCGGTATCATATGCGGCAAATGTGATTGCTCTGCCGGTCAGTCCGTTCCCGTCCGGGTTAAGCGCATAAACGGTCGCATCGCGTCTGTCCGGCTGTTCCTTATTCGAGCAGGACAAAAGCACGGTTACGAAAAGGATAAGGACGATTGTGAAAACAAGTCTTTTCATGAATCGCTCCTTTCCGTTTCCCTGCCGGATTTCGTTAGCGGAATCCGGACACGGAACTTGGAACCGACGTTCAGTTTACTCGTAACGCGGATGTCGCCGCCGTGCGCCTTAACGATTTCGTAGGCAATCGAAAGACCGAGACCGCTTCCGCCGGTCTCTCTGGAGCGTGCCTTATCCACGCGGTAGAAACGCTCAAACAGGTGCGAAATCGCTTCCTCGGGAATGCCGATGCCGGTATCCTCAATGGAAACATAGAAATTGTTGAAATCGCTGTCTAAAGATACGCGCACCAAACCGCCGGGGCGGTTGTATTTGACGGAATTCTCAACAATATTCGTAAGCGACATCAATATGCGGTTCTCATCGATTTCCGCATAAACATCACGGAAATTGTCAAAGATCACCTCGATATTCTGCTCCTTCGCAAGCGGCAGAATCCGGTTCAGGACAACCTCAAGAAGCTTGTTTATATGCGTTTTCGAGAGGTTCAGCGGGCTTTGCTTTCCTTCCATGCTGACAAGCGTCAGAAGGTCGTTGATAATCAGGTTTTCGCGGTCGATTTCGGTGTTGATGTCCGTCAGGAATTCGCGGTACATCTCTTCGGGAACGCTGTCCTGCATCAGAAGCGAATCCGCGAGCACCTTAATCGACGACATCGGTGTCTTCAATTCGTGCGAGACGTTCGAAACAAACTCCTGGCGCGTCTTGTCGGCTTCGTTCAGACGGAGTATCATCCGGTTTGCATTGTCCTTGATTTCGCCGATCTCGCGGTAATCGACGCGCACGTCGATCGGATCCGTCTGATTGCCCTCGGTCGGGTTCAGCATTGCCTTCGCAAGATGGTTCATCGGTTTTGAAATCCGCGCGCATACGAAGATTCCGAAACCGGTCAGGAAAATCAGGAAGATTACGCACATGGATACGGTACGGCTCCGAAGCGCCGCAATCTGTTTCGCCTGCTCTTCCATCGGAATCAGGAAACAAAGTACGCCGATATTCTGCCTGCCCGCTCCGTCGGGAACCGGAACATAAAGCGTTCCCGTTCCGTCTTGTTGAATCTCACGGATGGAATTACCCTGTAAAGCGGATATTGCATCGCGGGTCAGCAGATAATTCCCGGTATCGGCCTGCGAGGTATCGAACACGATGCGGAGCTCGTCATTCAAAACAAGAATCCGCCCACGGTATAAAACCGCAAGATTCATCAGCTCCGCGGAAAGCGATTCTTCCGAAGAAAGCTTCAGAAAATCCGACGATTCGATACGATTGGCAAGCGATACGGAATGTTCTTTTAAGAGATTGACGGAACTGTTGTCGAGAATATCCGCGCGTCCGGAATGAAAGAGCCCGACGGAAACGAAAACGCACCCGCCGGCTCCCGCCAGAAGCAGCAGAAGAAAGATGATTACACTGATACTGATTTTATTGAAAATGTTCCGTTTTTTATTCATGGTCATTGAAATAATAACCGGCACCCCATTTCGTATGCACGTAAACGGGCGCGCTGGGGTCCTTTTCGATTTTCTCGCGGAGACGGCGGATGTGCACATCCACGGTACGGACATCTCCGACGAAATCATAGCCCCAGACAATATTCATCAGGCTCTCACGGCTGTACACCTTGTTGATATGCGTCGCAAGAAGCTCCAAAAGATCGTATTCCTTTGCAGTCAGGCGGATTTCCTTCCCGTCGAGATACAGTCTGCGGCTGTCGCAGTCAAGCACGAAATTCTTAAGCGTAATCCGCTTCGGCGTCTGCGCATTCTGCTCCGCTACCGTGCTTCTCCGGAAGATTGCCTTCATTCTGGCCTTCACTTCGAGAATGTTGAACGGCTTCGTGATATAATCATCGGCACCGTATTCAAGCCCGAGGATTTTGTCCATATCGTCCGACTTTGCCGTAAGCATGATAATCGGAACCATCGAGAATTCGCGGATCTGCTGGCAAACTTCATAGCCGGACAGCTTCGGAAGCATCACATCTAGAAGAATCACGTCATAGTTCTGCTCGCGGACCATCCGGAGGGCTTCCTCGCCGTCATAGGCAACGTCCGCCTTCATTCCGTCCTGCTCCAGACTGAACTTGATTCCTTTTACAATCAGTTTTTCGTCATCGACGATGAGAACCCGTCTGTCCATACCTGCCCCCGAAGCGCCCTAACGGACGCAAATCTTCTCGCGGATTCCCTGCATAAGGGACTCCTTAATTCCGGTAACATTCATCAGCTGTTCGATATCATCAAACCGGCCGATGCTGTCCCGGTAGCTTATAATGTCCGCAGCACGTTTCTCTCCGATTCCCGGAAGTTTCGTTAACTGTTCTGCCGTCGCGGCGTTGATGTCGAGCCTTCCGAACGCGTCGTACGCATTGTCGGAAGCAAGTTCCGAAGGCACATGCTCGCCGGTCTTCGGCACGTAAATCCGCTGCCCGTCATACACATAAGCGGCCAGATTCCAATACGCCGTATCGGCCTCTTCGGTGAAGCCTCCCGCCAGGCGGACGGCGTCCTCAACGCGCGAACCGCGGCTTAAGTAGTAGACTCCTTCTTCTTTGACCTGTCCGCAAACAAAAACGCCTTGTAAGCAAGCGTTATCAGGAGAAACGCGAACTTCCCCGTCTTCCAGAGAAACCGGATTATCCTTACCGGAAGTGACCTTTTCTTCTTCGGGGTTTTGTCCTCTTTCTTCGCCATGATAGACCGCATCCTCACTGTGCAAACGATACGCGTACGCGATTCCGCTGAGTACGGCAAGAAACACCGCACCCGCAATAACAACCAGATTCTTTTTCATCGGTTTCTTCCTTTCCGGAAGATACCGCCTCACACGTGTTTATTGTACCTTAAAAACACCGATTGCACAAGAGCATTTTTCGGGGCATAAAGAAAGCCGGAAAAATCCGGCTTAACTTCATTTCGATACGGTTTTTAATGCTTTTCGGAGACATTCGGTCATCTCATCGATATGCTTCTTTTCGACAATCAGCGGCGGAACGAAACGGATTATGTTCGTCCCCGCGGAAATCAGTATGCACCCGTTTGCAATCGTTTCCTTTACAATCGGACCGGCCGCAACCGAGAATTCAAGTCCCTGCATCAGTCCGAGTCCTCTGTGCGCGGTGACGATATCAAACTCGTTCTTAATCTTCTCAAGCTCGTCCCAAAGGTACGCGGAAATCTCTTTCACATGGTCCGTAAGTTTCGTCTTCTCAAACAGTCCGAATACCGTCTCGACGGCCTTGCATACAAACGGGTTGCCGCCGTAAGTCGAGCCGTGGTCACCCGGAACCATCGCAGCATACGCTTCCTTGCAAGCAAAACAGCCGACCGGAACGCCGCATCCGAGAGCCTTCGCGCTCGTAACGATATCGGGCTCGATTCCGTACTGCTGATAAGCGAACATCGTGCCGGTACGTCCCATGCCGCACTGGATCTCATCGAGAATCAGAACGATGTCACGGGCCGTACAAAACGCCCGGATTTTCATAAGGAACTCCGGATCGGCCGGATAGATTCCGCCCTCGCCCTGCACGGTTTCCATGATGATTGCGCAGGTCTTGCCGTCGACTTTCGAAACCACATCGTCATAGTTATTAAATTCGGCAAATGTGACGCCCCCGACGAGCGGCTCAAACGGCTCCCGGTAGGCTTTCTTGCCGGTTACCGAAACCGCGCCCATCGTCCGGCCGTGGAACGAATGATCCATCGCAACCACGTTGCTGTCCGATACGCCGTGCTTGTTGTAATAGTACTTTCTTGCAAGCTTCAATGCGCCTTCGATTGCTTCCGCGCCGCTGTTCGTGAAGAACACGCGGTCCATTCCGGAAGCCTTGCAGAACAGCTGTGCAGCATGAACGGAAGGCTCGTTGTAATAAAGGTTCGACGTGTGCACAAGCTTGTCAATCTGTGCCTTCAAGGCGTCGTTATACTCTTTGTTGCTGTAACCGAACGCGAACACGGCGATGCCCGCCGCGAAGTCGAGATACTTCGTCCCGTCGGTTTCATAAAGATACATGCCGTCCCCGTGGTCCAGCACCATCGGGAAACGGTTATAAGTATGCAGCAGGACGGATTCGCCCAGTGCAATGGTTTTCTGTTTATTCATGAAAGACTCCTTATTCGCTTACTATCGCGGTGCCGACACCTTTCTCGGTAAAGAACTCAAGAAGCAGGCAGTGCGCCTTGCGGCCGTCGAGAATATGCACCCGGCTCACACCGCTCTTGACGGCGTCGATGCAGTTCTGCAGCTTCGGAAGCATTCCGCCTCCGATGAAGCCGTCCGTAATCATCTGCTCGGCTTCCGCGAGCGTCAGAACGGAAAGCAGCGTGGACGGATCCTTCGGATCCTTGCAGACGCCTTCGATATCCGTAAGGAACGCAAGCTTCTCCGCGCCGAGCGCCTCCGCAATCGAGCATGCGGCATCGTCCGCGTTGATGTTGTATGCCTGGTATGTTTCGTCCATACCGATCGGCGCGATGACCGGAACGTAGCCGTTCTCAATCAGCGTATCGATAATCTTCGTATCAACCTTCGTGATATTTCCGACGAAACCGATGTCCTTGCCGTCGACAAGTTTCTTCTCCACACGGAGCATTCCGCCGTCCTTGCCGGTCAGGCCTACCGCCTTCACGCCGTTCTCTTCAAGGAACTGCACAAGGCTCT
This sequence comes from uncultured Lachnoclostridium sp., assembly GCA_947305875.1. Taxonomy (GTDB): domain Bacteria; phylum Bacillota; class Clostridia; order Lachnospirales; family Lachnospiraceae; genus ISDg. The sequence goes on along the minus strand of CAMZEW010000034.1, from coordinate 3,069 downwards.
TATTCACGCGGTTCAGAACCATCTCGGCCACATTCATCGTATCGGCATCGGTTACGCGGAGACCGTTCACGAACTCGGGCTCCTTGCCCATCATCGTAACCCATTTGGAAATTTCCTTGCCGCCGCCGTGAACGATTACGGGATGCATTCCGACAAGCCGAAGAAGCGCCACGTCCTGAATCACATTTTTCTTCAGTTCCTCATCAAGCATTGCGCTTCCGCCGTACTTAACGACAACAATCTTGTTATAAAACATACGGATATAAGGCAGTGCTTCAATCAATGTCTGCGCCTTTCCGATTGCCTGGTCTACATTCTTGCTTTCACTCATTCTCTCTTCCTCTTTCTCAGGATCTGTAATCCCCGTTAATCTTCACATAATCGTAGGTGAGGTCGCATCCCCATGCAGTTGCGCGCTCATAGCCGTCATGCAGGTCGACAATGTACTTGACGCGGTCCTGCGAAAGCATCTTGGTCGCAAGCTCTTCGGAATAATCAATCGCCATGCCGTTCTTGACGATATCCATGAAATCGTCCTCGTGCTGGATCGTGATATCCACCTTCGAAGGGTCGAAATCCGCTCCGGAATATCCGAGCGCGCAGAGCACGCGACCCCAGTTCGCGTCGCTTCCGAAGAAAGCGGCCTTCACGAGATTCGAAGAAATGACAGAACGGGCAAGGATTCTTGCATCCTCGCGGGTCTTCGCGTGGAACACCTTGCAGGTTAAGAGCTTCGTTGCGCCCTCGCCGTCGTGTGCCATTTTCTTCGCAAGATCCTTACATACAAGGAACAGTGCCTTTGCAAACTCTTCGTAAGCGGCGTCCTTCTTTTCAATCTTCTTGTTGCCGGCAAGTCCGTTCGCAAGAACGATGAATGTGTCATTTGTCGAAGTATCACGATCAACGGAGATCATGTTGAACGTGTCGCGAACAGCGTCGGAAACGGCTTCCTGTAAAAGCGCTTCGTCAATGCAGACATCGGTCGTCACGACGCTGAGCATCGTCGCCATATTCGGATGAATCATTCCGGAACCCTTGCTCATGCCGCCGAGTAGAACGCGCTTCTCGCCGAGGAACAGCTCGCACGCGATCGTCTTCGAAACGGTATCGGTCGTCATGATTGCTTCGGCCGCATCGACGCCGCCCTGCTCGGTTGCAGCAAGCGCCTTGACGGCAGCCTCAATACCCGGAATAATCTTCTCCATCGGCATCGGCTGACCGATGACGCCGGTCGATGCGGTGAAAACCTGCTCGGGCTTGATGCCGAGCTCACCGGCCGTTACGGAAGCAAATGCGAGGTTATCCTTCACGCCCTGTTCGCCCATGCACGCGTTCGCGATTCCGCTGTTCAGAATTACCGCATGTTTCGGAAGTCCGTTCTTCAAAAGGGCGATGTCCCAGGTGACCGGAGCCGCCTTCACGAGGTTGGTCGTGAACGTCGCGCCCGCCACACAGGGCGTCTCGCTGTATACAAGAGAGATATCCTTCTTATTTTTCTTGCGGATTCCCGCCATGACGCCCGCCGCGGAGAAGCCCTGCGGAGTCGTTACGTTTCCTTTAAATTTTCTCATAATGCCACCTTCTTATATTCATTCGATATTTCATATTAACAGCCCAAAATGCCACACTGATTATACGCTTTGAAAAGGAAAACTGCAACCGCTTTTCATCGGAGAAATCCGATTGCCCGGAGTTCCTTATATAGCTTTGCCATCGGAAGCCCCATTACCGTATAAAAGTCGCCGCTGATGCCCTTTACGAACCGGGCACCGAGCCCCTGTACCGCGTAGGCACCTGCCTTGTCCGAAGGCTCTCCGGTCGATACGTACCAGTCGATTTCCTGTTTGCCCATTTCGGCAAATGTGACACCCGCCGAATCGGCGAAACAGCTTTTTGTCATATTTCCGTTTTCACATTTTATGATGCATACGCCGGTATAAACCGTATGCGTTTTTCCGGAAAGGCTTTTAAGCATTGCCTTTGCTTCTTCCTCACCGGCGGGCTTTCCTAAAACCTTCCCGTCAAGCCATACAATCGTATCGCTTCCGATAATGAGACAGTTTTCTTTTATGTGGTGATTTGCTACCGCAGCCGCTTTCTGCAATGCAAGATCCATAACAATCTTTTCGGGATCGGTTTGCACGGTGTTCTCTTCGGTTTTCGAAACTTCTACCGTAAACGTAAGCCCGAGCATCGAAAGAATCTCTTTTCTTCTCGGCGATGCGCTTGCAAGAATCACAGGCATTGTCTGTTTCATGGAAATACCCTCTTCGGTGAATGATGTTGCTATTTTATACCCGGTTTTCTCATTTTGCAACAACTTTTTTACATTTTTATGCAATTTTATGCAAAAATCACGAAATTTTGCTATTTTCATAAAAAACTGTTGCATTTCTCGCATGTTTGATGTACATTTATGTACAGCAACGGAACGGGCTGAATGAAGTATGCATATTTTTGCATAAAAGGTTCACGAATACGCATCCGCTGAGAATTCCATATCGGAGGAACATAATATGAAGGAAAAAGTTATTCTCGCCTACTCCGGCGGTCTTGACACAACGGCAATCATTCCGTGGCTCAAAGAAAACTATGATTATGAAGTTATCTGCTGCTGCATCGACTGCGGCCAGGGCAACGAGCTTGACGGTCTTGAAGAACGTGCAAAGTATTGCGGTGCTGAGAAATTATACATTCTCGACGTAAACGATGAATTTGCCGAGGATTATATTGTTCCCTGCGTACAGGCGAACACCGTTTATGAAAACAAGTACCTGCTCGGCACCTCGATGGCCCGCCCGCTGATTGCGAAGAAGCTCGTTGAGATTGCCCGCAAGGAAGGCGCTACCGCAATCTGCCACGGCGCTACCGGTAAAGGAAACGATCAGGTTCGTTTCGAGCTCGGCATCAAGGCTCTCGCTCCCGACCTCAAGATTATCGCTGCATGGAGAAGCCCTTTCTGGACCATGAATTCCCGTGAGGAAGAGATCGAGTACTGCAAGAAGCACGGCATCGATCTTCCGTTCAGCGCTGACAACTCCTACTCCCGTGACCGCAACCTGTGGCACA
>CAMZEW010000033.1:0-14391 GCA_947305875.1 uncultured Lachnoclostridium sp. | reverse complement strand
CGTCTTCGGTCTGACCGGCACCGGTTACTTCGATATGGTCGCTTACGAGCAGTTCAACAACGGCACGATGTCCGACTACATCCCGACCGATGAGGAGATTGCGGCAGGACTCTCGAAGCTTCCGAAGGTTGACTGATTATTGTTACGAAAATGATTGAGGATCCTCCGATCCGAAAAGTTACGGGCCGCCTTGAATGGCGGCCCGTTTTGTGGTATGATTATATTGGGTTAAGAGGCGCAGGTCACTGCGCCTAATGGTCTAAGGAAGGGAGGCGACGAAATGTTTTTTGCTGACAAGGTTTCCGGAAAGGTTGTCGCATGGGGTGATCTGCCCTCGGGATGGGTGGACAATACCTCGATTATCGGCACCAAACAAAGCTTCGGAAGACCGTTCACGGCAGTGGTCGAACTGCGCCGTGCGGATTCGCGCGCGCTGATGTTTTACCAGACCGGAGAGTGCTTTCACCAGATTAAATTCGGGCAGGGCGAACGGCATCGGGAGAGGGCTTTCGATGAGCGCACCATGATGCCCGAAGCGACATTCCGCCTGCCCGAGAACTATCTGGACCGCCTTGCTTTATTCTACAGTTCGGATCATCCGGTCAAGCTCTTCGCGAAGGAGCCTTTTCCGGGATTTCAGGTGGAGCCGGAGATGGTTGCGGAGCTGAAACGGAGCACCGCAAGGCTTGAAGAACTCTGCTCGATGGGAATCGTCGTGGATCTTCAGAACGTGTTCGCCGACGCAGCCATTCGTACCTATCGCCTCGATATGGCGGACGGCGTCTACAGCCTCTGCCTCGCGGTTGAGATTACGGCGACCGAATATTGCTTGAGAACCGCATCGGACAGTATCTTCACAAGACGCGTCACAACGCCTGTCGACGGTATGACGCTCGGCGTCGGAATGACGGTTGCGACAATCCGCAAACGTGCCGGCGCACGCTTCGGAAGCGCGAAGACCGGCGGCGCGAAAGCAGCCTACATCGACTGGGAAGCAAGAAAGGTATTCGGCCTTCTTTTCGCCGGAGAGCCGCGCCAAGAGATGATTACGATGCTTCGCAACTGGATCGTGTCCTTCCGGATTGACCCGGACCTTTACCCGTCGATGAAATGGTCCGCCGCAGACGCGGATGCGGCTGTCCTTCGCGAACAAAACGAGAAATTTAACGGCATCGCGGAACGCGAGCGCGACCGCCGGATGAATATCATCAGGACGAATCTGTAGAGTATTACGGCAAATGATATAGAAACAGTCACATTTTCCGCAATAGGCGGCTACCATAACAGGAGATTATCGAATATGCAGCTCAGTGAGATTATGAAGGACGGAAGAACGGCGTTTACGTTCGAAATCTTCCCGCCCAAGAAGGATATGCCGATTGAGACAATTTATAAGACGCTTGACGGGCTTGAGGGACTGCACCCGGATTTCATCAGCGTCACGTACGGCGCGGGCGGGAGCGCGGCCGACACGAAGACGGCCGACATTGCACAGATCATCCGCGAGAAGTACGGCATGGAATCGGCGGTACATCTGACCTGCCTGTATAATACCCGCGAGGATATCGATCTGATCTGCGAGCAGCTGAATGAACGCGGAATCCGCAATATTCTGGCGCTCCGCGGCGATTACAATCCGAATGCCGAGCGGAAGCCGGCAACCGATTTCAAGCATGCGTCCGATCTGATTTCGTACCTCAGGACGAAAGGCGACTATCACATCATGGCGGCTTGCTACCCGGAGGGGCACCTTGAGGCGGAGAGCCTTGATCAGGATATTGAGAACCTTAAGAAGAAGGTCGACGCAGGCGCCTCACACCTCTTGTCGCAGCTGTTCTTCGATAACGACGTGTTCTTCCGGTTCCTTGACAAAGCCCGCGCGGCCGGCATCAACGTGCCGATTGAGGCCGGAATCATGCCGTGTACGAGCAAGGCGTCGATTGAACGTATGGTAACGTTGTGCGGAGCGAGCCTTCCGTCGAAGTTTACGCGGATGATGGCGCGTTACGAGGCATATCCGGACGCTTTGAAGGAAGCCGGCATCGCCTACGCGATTGACCAGATTATCGATCTGGTGAGCCGCGGCGTGGAAGGCATTCACCTGTACACGATGAACAGCCCTTATGTGGCGAAGAAAATCACGGACGCGGTCAACCCGCTGATCAATCCGGGACTCAAAGGATAGACGATGATCAAACTGAAACCGATCAACCGAAGGGAAGCTGCCCTGTATCTGGGCTACGGAAAAAACGAACCCGACGAGGTCATCAAAAACCTGATGGACGAGTGCGAGGGGCCGCTGATGGAAGCGTGTCACCCGGCTTTTTCCTACGGGGTTTTCGATATCGTGACCTGCTCTGAGGAGAAGGTCGTGCTGTCGGAATGTGCGATTACGCTTACCGGACGGGATATCGGAAGGCTGCTTACGGGCTGCTCGAAGGCGGTGCTGTTCGCGGCGACGCTCGGAAGCGGCGTGGACGCGCTGCTTCGGAAACTGCAGATCACGAACATGCCGAAGGCGCTTCTCACGGACGCGATGGCAGGGGCGGCAATCGAGCAGATCTGTAATGATTTTCAGGAAGAACTGCAGGGACGGTTCCCTGCGATGCAGCAGACGATGCGCTACTCGCCGGGCTACGGCGACCTGCCGCTCACGCTTCAGAAGGAGCTTCTCGCGACGCTCGAAGCCGGCAAGCGGATCGGTCTTTCGGCAACCGAAAGCAACATGCTGACGCCGCTTAAGTCCGTTACTGCAATTATCGGGCTCCGCGACATCGAAGAAGAGGAACGGTTAAGCCGTCTTAGAGACGCGCTCGGTTCGGGTGCCGACCTGACCGCCGAGCTTTCGGTCGGAAACTGCAGCAAGGAAGCATGCGCAGGCTGTTCTTTCGCCGGCCGATGCCACAAGGGCGACGCATCATAGGAGAAATAGATGGGACAGAAGATTCAGATATTAGACGGGGCAATGGGCACGAGGCTTCAGGCGATGGGGCTTCCGCTCGGCGGCATTCCCGAGATTTGGAATATTACGGAAGCAGCGAAAGTGCAGGCCGTCCATGAGAGTTATCTTGCGGCCGGTTCCGATGTCGTTTATACGAACACCTTCGGTGCAAACCGCTACAAAATGGCAGCTTCGGGATACTCGGTCCGGGAGCTTATCGGCGCGGGCGTAAAGAATGCAAAGCAGGCTTGCGCAGGCTATCCCGGCACGAAGGTTGCGCTTGATATCGGCCCGATCGGGAAGATGCTTGCGCCGCTCGGGGACCTTTCATTTGAAGAAGCTTATGACATCTTCACCGAAGAGGTCGAGGCCGGTGCCGAAGCCGATATTATCGTGATTGAGACGATGTCCGACCTGTATGAGACGAAGGCGGCGCTTCTTGCCGCGAAGGAGCATTCCGACAAGCCGGTCTATGTGACGATGAGCTTCGAAGCCAATGCGCGGACCTTCACCGGAACGAGCATCGACTGTATGGCGCTGACGCTTTCGGGACTAGGCGCGGACGCAATCGGTTTCAACTGTTCGCTCGGGCCGGAAGAACTTGCGCCGATGGTAAAACGCCTCTATGAGATTACCGAACTTCCGATTGTGTTAAAACCGAACGCCGGACTTCCGGATCCGGTGACGAATACCTATAACGTAAGCCCCGAAGAGTTTGCAGACTGCATCGCGGAGCTCCTGCCGTACGGCATTTCGGCGGTCGGGGGCTGCTGCGGGACGACGCCCGAATATATTGAGGCGCTGAAAGAGAAAACGGTGGCATTTGCCGCCGAGGAGAAGGCATACGAGCTTCCCGCGAAGATGAAGCACAGCGGAATCTGTTCTTCGACCGACGCGGTGTGGTTCTCGGAGCCGCGCGTCATCGGCGAACGCATCAACCCGACCGGCAAGAAGAAATTCCAGGAAGCGCTCCGCGCGGGCGATATGGACTATATCCTTTCGCAGGCGGTCTCGCAGGTGGACGCGGGAGCGGACATCCTTGACGTGAATGTCGGCCTTCCGGGCGTTGACGAAAAGGAAATGATGGTGCGCGTAGTACGCGAGTTGCAGGCGGTTGTCAGCGTGCCGCTGCAGATTGATTCGAACATCCCCGAGGTTGTCGAGGCGGCGCTCCGGGCTTATAACGGACGTGCGCTTGTGAACAGCGTGAACGGCGAAGAAAAGAGTCTTGCGGGCATTCTGCCCGTCGTAAAGAAATACGGCGCCGCGGTCGTCGGACTGACGCTCGACGAGGGCGGAATTCCGAAGAGCGCGGAAGGACGTTTTGCGATTGCGAAGCGGATTACGGAGCGCGCGGAAGCGCTAGGCATTCACAGGCAGGACGTTCAGATTGACTGCCTGACGCTTACGGCGAGCGCGGAGCAGGAGGCGGTCAAAGAAACGCTTACGGCGCTTAAGATGGCACGCGAGCAGCTCGGAACCGGCGCGGTGCTCGGCGTTTCGAACATCAGCTTCGGACTTCCGAACCGTGACCTTGTGAACAGCACGTTTCTGACGCTTGCGCTTCAGAACGGTCTGACGCTTCCGATTATGAACCCGAATTCGGAAGCGATGATGGGGGCGCTTCGGGCGTACCGTCTGTTGATGAATATCGACGAGCATGCCATTGCATTTACCGAAGCCTATAAGAACTTTGTTCCCGCGAAGGCGGAAGCGAAACCCGGCGCGGACGTGGCGGTCAGCGCGGTGCAGGATGAGGCCGAAGGGAAGATCCGTGCGCAGTTTGGTGACGGACCTGCGGAGCTTTACGCTGCGGTGCTTTCGGGAAGAGCGGAGCGCGGCGAGAAGCTTACCGAAGAGCTTCTTACGAAGATGGATTCGATGGACATCGTAAACGGCGTTTTGATTCCTGCGCTCGACACGGTCGGCGCGGGCTTTGAGAAGGGAAGAATCTTCCTGCCGCAGCTGATTCTGTCGGCTTCGGTCGTGCAGGGAGCATTCGGGCGGATTAAGGAGCATATGCAGAAAAGCGGCCGGCAGCAGGTCAGCAAGGGCGAAATCGTGCTTGCGACCGTCAAAGGCGACATCCACGACATCGGAAAGAACATCGTCAAGGTGCTTCTTGAAAACTACGGCTTCACCGTACACGATCTCGGGAAGGACGTTCCGCCGGAAGCAGTTGTGGATGCAGTCCGGAAAACCGGCTCGCCGCTCGTCGGACTGTCCGCTTTGATGACGACGACGCTCGGAAGCATGGAAGAGACCATCCGCGCGTTGAAAGAAGCCGGGCTTCCGTGCAAAACCGTTGTGGGCGGCGCCGTACTGACGCCCGAATACGCGAAGACCATCGGCGCGGATTATTACGGCGCAGACGCGAAAGCGACCGTCGATATTGCGAAAGAGGTATTCGGGTGCTAGTCATCCGGAAGGAAGAGATATGATAGGATTGTTTCGAAAGAAAACCGAAGCGGAGAGTGCCGGAAATGAGACGCTGACGCTGATCTTCGGACTCGGGAATCCCGGGCGGAGATACGCGGGAACGAGACATAACGTCGGATTTGACGCGGTTACGGCGCTTTCGGACGCGTTCGACATCCCGATTAAGACGAAGGAATGGCATGGTCTGTCCGGGCGGGGCACAATCGCCGGCAGGAAGGTCATTCTCGTGCAGCCTCAGACATTTATGAACGCAAGCGGCGAATGCGTCCGCGCGTATATGGATTTTTATAAGGTTCCGGCGGAACGGATACTGATTATCTGCGACGATATTTCGCTGGAGCCCGGAAATCTGCGGCTTCGCGTTAAGGGAAGCGCCGGCGGGCATAACGGCCTTAAGAGCATTATCGCGCACATCGGGACGAGCGTGTTCCCGAGACTCCGGCTCGGCGTCGGCGAGAAGCCTTACGGATGGGACCTTGCGGATCACGTGCTCGCGAAGTTCCCGAAGGAGCAGGAGCCCGTGATGCGCGACGTGATGGCGCGTGTGACGGAGGAGATTCCGGTCTATCTGACCGAAGGCCCGGAAGCGGCGATGAGTAAGTTTAACGGATCGGTGTTACATGAATAAAACCTTTTTGGAGCCGCTTCTTACAGACCGTGAGTTCTGTGCGGCGCGAGATTTTCTGCGGACGAAGACAGCCCCGGTACAGGTATCGGGGTGTACTTCCGTGCAGAAAAGCCACTTCGTGAGCGCGCTCGGGCAGGAATACCCGTATCGTCTGATTGTCACCGCGAGTGAACTTCGGGCCCGCGAGATGGCCGAGGACATGAGTCTCTACGATAAGAACGTGTGCATCTACCCCGCGAAGGACATCATCTTCTACAGCGCGGACGTACACGGAAACGCGATTGTCAAGGAGCGCATGAGCGTCATAAGAAAACTCCTCTCGGGCGAGCCCTGTACCGTCGTGACGAGCGTGCAGGGACTTTTGGACCGCCTTCTGCTCCCCGAGGAGATTCTCCTTGCGTCCGTTACGATAAATGCCATGTCTCCGATTCCGATGGAGGAACTGACCGCGAAGCTTGTGACGATGGGTTACCAGAAGCAGGCGCAGGTGGAGAACCCGGGCGAATTTGCGGTCCGCGGCGGCATTCTCGACGTGTTTCCTCTGAGCGAGGACACGCCTTACCGTATTGAATACTGGGGCGAGGACATCGACTCGATCCGGAGTTTCGATATCTCGAGCCAGCGCTCCATCGAAAAGACCGACGAGCTGTGCATCTACCCCGCAATGGAATTCGTGTTCTCCGACGGGGAACTGCAGGAAAGCCTTGCGCGGATTGAAAAGGAAGCAAAATCCGTCGAGAAGAAATTCCTCGACGCGATGCAGACCGAAGAGGCCGCGCGTGTCCGCCGCAGCATCGAAGAGCTCCGCGAGAACCTGACTTATCTGAAGAACGCGACGAACTTAGACTCGTACATCCCTTATTTCAAGAAGGAAAATGTGAGTTTTGTGTCGTATTTTCCGCAGGAGAAGACGCTTTTCGTGATGGATGAGCCCGACCGTGTCCGCGAGAGTGCCGAGGCGGCCTCGGCGGAGTTTACGGAAAGCATGAAGGGACGGCTTATGAGGGGCTACTGCCTCCCCGGGCAGACGGATGCAATCTTCGATTACCGGAAGGTGCTTTCGCAGTTTACGTCGCGCCGTACGGTGCTTCTGACGACGCTTGCGGGCGTTCCGTCCGGATGGAAGCCGGCGGCGAATTTCGAGGTGCTCGCGCGGTCGGTGGCGTCCTACAACCAGCATTTTGAGACGCTCGTTCAGGACCTCAGAAACTTCAAGAAGAACGGCTACCGGATTCTTCTTGTGTGCGCTTCCCATACGAGGGCGGCGCGCCTTGCCGAGAATCTCCGCGAGTACGAGTTGAGCGCTTTCTTTACAGAGGATGAGAACCGCGTGGTCAGCCCGCAGGAGATCATGGTCATCTACGGAAACCTGCACCAGGGGTTTGAATATCCGCTTCTGAAGTTCGTCGTCATCGACGAGAGCGACATCTTCGGACGCGAGAAGAAGAAACGGAAGAAGAGCCCGTATTCGGGCGCGAAGATCAACGCTCTTAATGAGCTTTCGAGCGGCGATTATGTCGTGCATGAGAACCACGGAATCGCTGTATACCGCGGCATCGAGCAGATTACGATGAACCGCGTCGTGAAGGATTACATCAAGCTTGAGTACGGCGACGGCGGCGTGCTTTACGTGCCGGCGACCGGCCTCGACGTGCTGCAGAAGTACGCCGATTCGGACGCGGCCAAGAAGCCGAAACTGAATAAGCTCAATAACACCGAGTGGAAGACGACGAAGAGCCGCGTGTACCATGCGGTAAAGGACATCGCGCAGGACCTGATCCGGCTGTATGCCATAAGGCAGGAGAACCCGGGGCATGCGTTCAGTCCGGATACGGTATGGCAGAAGGAGTTCGAGGAGCTGTTCCCTTACGAGGAAACCGACGACCAGCTCCGCGCCATCGAAGATACGAAGCGCGACATGGAGAGTCCGAAGATCATGGACCGTCTGATCTGCGGCGATGTGGGCTTCGGAAAGACCGAGATCGCTATCCGGGCGGCGTTCAAGGCTGTTTCGGACGGAAAGCAGGTGGCGGTGCTCGTTCCGACGACCATCCTTGCGCAGCAGCATTTTAATACGTTCTCGACGAGACTTCGTGATTTTCCTTTCTCGGTCGACATGCTGAGCCGCTTCCGCTCCCCGAAGGAACAGAAGAAGACGATTGAGCGCGTCCGGAAGGGACTTTGCGACATCCTGATCGGGACGCACCGGATTCTCAGTAAGGACGTTGAGTTTAAGAATCTCGGGCTTCTGATTGTCGATGAGGAGCAGCGCTTCGGCGTTACGCATAAAGAAAAGATCAAGCAGATGCGGAAGGATATCGACGCCTTGACGCTTACCGCAACGCCGATTCCGCGGACGCTTCATATGAGCCTGATCGGAATCCGCGACATGAGCGTGCTTGAAGAGGCGCCGAGAGACCGGCAGCCAATCCAGACATTTGTCTTAGAGCGCAACGAGGAGATGATCCGCGAAGCGATTAACCGTGAGCTGAACCGGAACGGACAGGTTTACTATGTCGTGCCGCGCGTAGCCGGAATTGAGGACGTCGTACACCGGCTTACGCAGCTGTGTCCCGAGGCAAATGTGTCATTTGCCCACGGGCAGATGAGCGAGCGACAGCTTGAGGACGTGATGTTCGATTTCATCAACGGCGATATCGACGTGCTTGTTTCGACGACGATTATCGAGACCGGCATGGACATCAGTAACGTCAATACGATTATTATCGACGACGCGGACCGGTTCGGGCTTTCACAGCTTTATCAGCTGCGCGGGCGCGTCGGACGTTCCAACCGGACGGCGTACGCGTTTATCCTGTACCGCCGCGACAAAATCTTAAGCGAAGTCGCGGAGAAACGGCTTGCGGCAATCCGCGAATACAGTGATCTCGGCTCGGGCATTAAGATTTCGATGCGGGACCTTGAAATCCGTGGCGCGGGCGACCTTCTCGGAGCCGCGCAGAGCGGGCATATGGACGCGGTCGGCTATGATTTGTATTGCAAAATGCTTAAAGAAGCGGTACGATCTATGAAGGGCGAGGAACCGGAGGAGGAATCCTTCGAAACCTCGGTGGACGCGGATATGAACGCCTACATCCCGTCCAATTATATCCGGAACGAGATGCAGAAGCTTGATATGTACAAGCGCATCGCGGGGATCGAGACCGAAGAAGAACTGAGCGACATGACCGAGGAACTGTGTGACCGGTTCGGCGACATGCCGGACTGCGTGAACCTGCTTCTGCATGTGGCGCTTCTGAAGGCTTCTGCGCACCGGTGCTATGTTGAGAAGGTGATTCTCAAAAAGGGATTTCTGGTGCTTCAGATGTACGCGAAAGCCAAAGTGGACGTGGCGCGCATCCCCGAGTTCTTAAAGGCATACGGAAGAAAGATCGCAATGTCGCCCGGCAAGTGTCCCGCGTTTACGTATACGATGACGGAGCAGGGAGACCCGCTCAAAATGATAGAGGAAAGCAGCCGCGTGCTCAGTACAATGCGGCGGATTCTGATTAAGGAGAATGGAACCGATGAGAAAAATCCGGAATAAACTGATATGGTTTTTGGTGATTATTCTTGCCGCGGGGCTTCTCGGAGGCTGTAAGAAGGGAAAGAAGGGCGAGGAGGATCTGCCCACCAGCAAGGGCTTCACGAAGGATGTCGTGATGCGTATCGACGGGCACGAGGTCAGCTACGCGGAAGCGAATATCTATCTCCTCAGCATGCGCGAAGAGGTCGAAACTCTGTACGGCGAAGGCGTCTGGGATTTCAAATTCACGCGTGACGGCCGCACTTATGACCAGCTGATGAAGGACGAGCTTCTTGAAAAGATTATCTACATCAAGCTGGTAGGCTTCATGGCGGAGGAATTCAACGTCTCGCTCGGCGCGGACGACGTTCTCGACGTCAATGACTATACGAAGAACTTCCTGAACGGCATCACCGAAGATACGGCGAAGCGTTACGGAATCACCGAGGATCTGGTCCGTTCCATCTATATGGACAACGTCCTTGCAAAGAAAGTTTACGAGACCGTTACTCTGAACGTTCCCGCGAAGCCGGACCAGAACGAGATTGAACGGAGCGATTTCTACTATCTGTTCAAGACGAAGGTTTATACGGATAACGAAGGAAATCCCGTTACGGTAAGCGGTGACGCGCTCCGGGAACTGAGAGGAGATATGAAGATTCTTCTTGACCGTGCACTTGCGGCCGAAGACTTCTATAATTTTGCGAAAGAGCAGACCGATGCGCCGAACGTCGAGATGACAATCGGACGGAGCTCCTATGACCGGGAGATTTCGGATATTCTGTTCGCGCTTCCGGAGGGCGGAATCAGCAACGTGATCGAGACTTCGGACGGATTGTATATCTTCTGCAGAAAGAATAAGATCAACACGGCGGAGACGCAGCGTGCCGAAGAAGAGGCTTATGCCAAGATATGCAAAGAGTACTTCGAGGAGCTCTACAAGGAATGGCGTTCCAAAACCAAGGTCGAGATCAACGAAGCACTCTGGGAAGCAATGTAATCATTTTTTCTTCCGGCCGTAGACGACCGCGAAGATGATATGGAAAATCATAAAGAAGATGCAGTAAACCAGGCAGGTGAGGGCAACCGGAACAATGAACTTCGCCTGCGGGTTTCGCATTCCGAAATGAATGAACTGATAATAGAAGCATTCAATCAGGAAACCGCCGAGAAGCGTGATGAAGAAGCTTGAGAATACAAACTTCGCCGCAGAACGGTGGTTTTTTCTTGTGAAGCACAGGAAACCGGAGCCGATTGCCAAAAAGCCGGGAACCGTGAGGAACAGGTGCGTGAACATCACATCGTCCGCAATGCCGTCCGCTTCCGCATCCGGTCCCGTGTAGTCGGCTGCGACGCGTGACGCTTCGGAAAATCCCACGGCTAAAAGGAGAATTCCGATTGCGCACAGAATCGCACAGAATACGAACGCGGTGAATCTCCGCTTATCCTTATAAAGGTCAAGCCAACGATTCTTCAGGCTGACTTTTTCTTTTTGCTTGCTCATAGAAACTCCCTCTTACGGATAATCGGCCGAATTGAATATAATGCCCGGAGACATGCGGTACAGGTTGTTGCTGTTGTATACGCCGATGGAAATCTCGTCCCCGTCCGAAAGCGATACGCGCGGCAGGAACAGCTCGCTGTCGGAAACATAGATGGTATCCTTATAGCGCTCGCCGTTTACGTAAATCGAACAGTACGGAGTGAAATCCGCTCCGTAAACGGAAAGGTAATAGGTGTCGTTGGCCGAATCGTAAATCGGATGCATCGAAGCCGGATCCGGATGATAGTATCCGAATGTGATATCGGTCGGCTTGTAAGGATTCTCACCGTCCCAGCAGTACTGATCGCCGTACAGCATATCGTAGGAAAGAACGCGGAGTTTTTCGAGATAGTCTTCTTCGTCCTCTTCCATGTAATAGGTCTGGTGCAGACGCGTAATCAGGCCTTCATGCATTCCGAGGAGTTCCTGCACATAGGAACTCAGCTGGTAAGAATACAGGTCCTTATGCACGACTTCGGTCTCGAAGTTCGTCCAGATAACATATTCAGTCTGTAAAAGCGTGCCGTTCGTCAGATCGTCGGGCTCGAAATCAAAGCCTGGCAGATGATCTCCGTAAAGCACGAGCACAGTCTTCTCATCGCGCTCCGCAAGGCAGCTCACAAGGCTTCCGACGAAGGCGTCCATCTCATTCAGCTGGGAAGTGTAATACTTCAGGCCGTAAATCGTGGAGTCGTCAAATGCGTCACTCAACTTGGTAAGCTCAATCGCGGATTCGAGGATGTCCTCGTCCGGGTACTTGCCGTGACCCTGCACGGAAACCGCGAACACATAATCCTGGTGCTCGGTGGAATTCAAAGCGGAATTGATCTCACGGTAGAGAATCTTGTCCTTCGCCCAGTCAAGCGCGTTCCGTTCAACGTTCGGCATGCACTCGACGGAATCGTAATCGTCGAAACCGAGGTTCGAGAAGACGACGTTCCGCCCGTAGAACGCGGCGGTGTTGTTGTGAATCGCGTGACACGCGTAGCCGAGGCCTTTCATATTGTAGGCCATGCTTTCGCAAGTGCTGCTCTGAAGGATGGTCCGGTACGGATATTCGCCCGAACCGAAGTCCGCGACGCGCATGCCGGTCAGCACTTCAAACTCCGTATTGGCGGTTCCGGCGCTTATACTCGGAACAGTCAGAAGACCGGAGCAGTAATGGTTATAAAGATGCGTGAAGTTCGGAATCGGATCCTCTTCAAACCGGATATCCCGGATCCGCTTCGGATCGAAGAACGATTCAAGCTGGATGAAGATGATATTCGGCAGGTCCGTATCCTCAACCGTTACGGAAGGAGTAGGCGTCGTCAGCTCTTCCACCACCGACTTAACGGAGCCCTTCGAATAACGGGACGGCTTCTTGATACCGCGGTCGAAGATGCTGCAAGAGAAGCAGTACGGAAGGCCGTAATCCTGGTAAGCGTTTGCAAGGTTCGGGAAGGTCCGCTTCATGATGCCGACATGGATGCTTCCGAATACAAGAAACAGGTTCAGGAAGAAAAGGACAACGGTGCACGGAACGGTGAAGCGGTAGCGTATGGGTTTCTTCACCTTCGGGAACTTAAGGAAGGCAATCACGAGCACGAAAACGCCGAGCGCCGCGAGAATAATGACGCCGACGACCTCATAGAACTTAAAATAATGAACGATGACATTGAGCGCGTCATCAATCATCTTAAAGTCGTTGGCATTGAACGGCGTGACGCGGTTATGCAGAATAATAAAGTCCACGACGCCGACGACCATCCAGAGAATGAACGCCAGATTAAAGAAGAAAGCGCGTCTTCGGAACAGAAGCGCCGGGACGAACAGCAGCGAAACAATCAGCATGTTCGTCAAAAAGATTAACGGATGCTGCACCACATGAACGATCTGCGGCAGCGACTTGTAATGGGACAGCCCTTCGATGATATACGTGGTCACGAACGAAAGCAGATAAACCTGCACGACGCGGATCCGGAAGAAAGGCTTGGAAAAGAACGCACGAAGGCCCGAAAATCCCTTCCGGCAGGCGCCGGTTACGGCTTTTCGGGCGGTTGTAAAACGATTTTGCTTATCGGTTAAAATTTCTTCATCCGACATGATAAATAACTCCTTCTGAACATTTCCCCACTTTGATTGGACATTCTATCACATTTTTCGGAAAAAATCAAATCACGCGGGCGGAGCCTCCCTGTGCTTCGATCGCCACATCGCGTAGACGCACAGATGGACGCAAAATGTGAAGATCCAGCTGATCGGATACGAGGCGAAAAGCACCGACAGCTCCCGATGCGAGCGGAAGTAGGTGAAAATCCAGATTACGCGGAAGCCGCACACTCCGGCGAGTGAGACGAACATCGGAATCAGCGAGTAGCCGATGCCCCTGAGGCAGCCGACCGTTACGTCCATCGTGCCGCAGAACAGATAGAGCGTGTTGATGGAGATGACGCGGACGCAGCCGTAGGCAAGCGCTTCCCTGCCGTTGATGTAAAGGCGCAGCAGCGGCATGCGGAGAAGCACGACGAGGTTGCCGAGTATGCCGCCGACAAGCGTGACGAACAGAAGCCCGTAGAAAAGCGACTGGCGGACGCGCTTATAGTTCCGGGCACCGTAGTTCTGGCCGGTGAAGCTTAATACCGTATGATGGAAGGCGTTCATCGAAACATAGACGAAGCCCTCGAGGTTGCCTGCTGCCGCGCTTCCGGAGACCGCCTCGGGACCGAACCAGTTAATCGAAGACTGAATCAGCACGTTGGAAGCGGAGAAGATACAGCCCTGAAGTCCTGCGGGGATACCGATCCGGGCAATCGAAGCTAGCTTCGAGCCGTTAATCCGGAGTTTCGACGGGATCAGCCGGCAGCAGTGCTCCGAACGGTACAGGTTCCGAAGAATCAGAACCGCCGCAAGCAGCTGCGAGATTACGGTTCCCCACGCAACGCCGTCCACGCCGCGCCCCAATACGAGCACGAAGAACAGGTTCATGAAGACGTTGACGAAACCGGCCGCGGTCAGGTAATAGAGCGGGCGCTTCGTGTCGCCTATGGCCCGGAGAATCGCACTACCGAAGTTATAAAGCATCATAATCGGCATGCCGAGGAAATAGATTTTAAGGTACAGTGCAGCCTGGTCGATGACGTCGGCGGGGGAGCCCATCAGGGAAAGCATGGGTCTTGCGAACAGAACGCCGACGGCGGCAAGGAAGACGCCGCACACAAGGCTTATGCAAAGCGAGGTATGAACCGTTTCCGAGGCGTCCTCGTCCCGGCCCGAGCCGACGTAACGCGCCACGAGCACGTTGGTTCCGACCGAAAGCCCGAGGAACAGGTTCG
>CAMZEW010000032.1:0-14696 GCA_947305875.1 uncultured Lachnoclostridium sp. | reverse complement strand
TTGAAAAACATATCGAAAACCTGCAGATGTACAAGGTGCCGGTTATCGTTACGCTGAACCGTTTCACCGAGGACACGGACGCCGAGCTTAACTACGTGAAGCAGTTCTGCGAAGAGCGCGGATGCGATTTTGCGCTTTCGGAGGTATGGGCAAAGGGCGGCGAAGGCGGAATCGAGCTTGCCGAAAGAGTGCTTGCGACCCTTGCCGGGAAGAAGAGCGATTTCACGCCGATTTATCCAGACGATATGCCGCTTAAAGAGAAGATTGAAACGGTATGTAAAAAGATTTACGGCGCGGACGGCGTTCTTTTCGATCCCGCTGCCGAAAAGATGCTTACGAAACTGACCGAACTCGGATTCGGCAATGTACCGGTCTGCATGGCGAAGACGCAGTATTCGCTTTCGGACGACCCCGGAAAGTTCGGACGTCCGACCGGTTATCAGGTAACCGTCCGCGAGGTTTACGTATCTGCGGGCGCAGGCTTTGTCGTCGCGCTTACGGGCACAATCATGACGATGCCCGGACTTCCGAAACATCCGGCTGCGGAACGGATTGACGTCGACGATGACGGCGTAATTGACGGTCTGTTCTGACGGACCGAAGATATATAAGAGGAACTTTGGAGGAATTTTTATGAGAATCAGGAAAGTTGCATGCGTGCTTCTTTCAGCGGTTCTTCTGACGGGATGCGGAATTCTCCCGAAAGAGGACAGCATGCGGAAGGCTCCCGTAAACCAGACCGCATTGGAAACACAATTCTTTACGGTGGCCACCGTGGAGCGGGGGGACGTTTCATCCGGCTATACCGCTTTTTGCACTTACGGAACACAGAAGACGGAGAATCTTGCGTTCAGTCTTCCCTGGGAAAATGTGACCGGCCTTTACGTACAGCTCGGTGACCCTGTTTATGAGGGAGAACTGCTCGCGGAGATTACTCTCGGCAATCTTGAATATGAAATCGAGGAATGCGAAAAGAACTGTAAGCAGATCGATTCCGATCTGGAATACTATACGCAGATGCTCGGCTTCGAAGGAGAACGGAAGAAACTTGCGGAAGCTTACGGAAGAACGTTCGATACAACGACATACGACAACCTGGCACTAAAAAAGAGCGAACTGGAAGGACAGAAGGCCGTTGCGGATTTAAAACTGAAAGAAACACAGGAACAGTTAAAAGGACGCAGGCTTTATGCTTCTTTCGACGGAGTCGTGACATTTGTCCAGAATCTCAACCCGTGGGAGCGTACCAACACGAATACTTTCATCACGGTGAAAAGCACGGACAGCGGTTTCCTTTCGACGGTCGAGGACGGTTCCTTGTTCCGCGAGGGCGACGTTTACAACCTCGAGACCGAAGAGGACGTGATTCCGTGCACGCTTGTTTCGATTACCGAAGCCGCCCAGTTCAAGGGGCGCTACTCGCTTGTTTTCCTGCCCGTGGATGAGACTTTGGAAATTGAGCCCGGCACGAATGCAATGGTCCGTATCGTGCAGGAAGAAGCGAAAAATGTGATTTATATCCCTACTGCAGCGCTTCGAACCATCGGCGGGAAGAACGCGGTTTATGTAGTGAACAGTGACGGTCTTCGTGAGATCCGGTACATTGAAATCGGTCTTTCGATTAATGATTATGCGTCAGCGGAGCAGAGCCGGACGGAGGTCCGCTCGGGTCTGTCCGAAGGCGAGCGCGTAATCTTACGGTAAGGAGGAGAGAAATGAAAAAGTTTGCACGTTTGATTTCTGTCCTTCTGATTATCGGTATCCTCGGCGGCTGCGCGAAGAAAACGAATGCGCCTGAGCTTCTGGTTCCCGTTGAGAACCCGGACGCAATCTTCACCGCAAAGCAGATGCATCTGAACACCGTTACCGTTAAGGAAGGCTCGGTTTGCCCGGACGTTACCGATATTAAGTTCGATTTTGATTCGAGCGTATATGACGTCCGTGTTAAGGTCGGTGATTTCGTAAAGGAAGGCGACGTCCTTTTCTATCTCGACAAGGATCTTGCCATCCGCGTGAAGGAAGCCGAAGCGGAGCTTACCATCCGTAAGAAGAATTACGAAGTTGCCGTGAAGCAGCATGACGACCAGATCCGGAATCTGAAGAATCTCCGCAACATGTTTGCGAACATGCAGGACTGGTACGATTATAATCTGTTCGACATCAACATCCGCGAGGCGGAAGCGAAGTTCAGTATTCAGTACGATAACGTTTATCAGGAAATACTCGAGTTTGAGGATGATTACTTCGAACTGAAGGAACAGTATGAAAATTCCGAGATTAAAGCGCCGACGGACGGACAGATTGTCTATCTCGGCGTACGGGATGACGGCGATACGTTCCGTGAGGACATGACGGTCGTTTCGATTGCATCGCAGGATAAGAAGCTTCTGAGCTGCGAACTGATTGAAGAAAAGGATTTTCTTGCCTATACCGACGTAAAGGCGGTTGTGCGCGGCAGGGAATATGAAGTATCCTACATTCCTTATGACGAGGAAGAGTTATACAACAAGAAATACCGCGCGAAGAAGATTTATTCTTATTTCACGGCGGAAGGACTTCCCGAAGACGTTGAATTCGGCGAGTATGCGATGTTTTACCTGACGGCGACAAGCGAAGAAGAGCGCCTCTGCGTTCCGATTCAGGCAATCAGCCGTTCGAACGGTCTTAACTACGTCCGTGTCATCTCGGGTGACCGTCAGGGCATGCGCGTTGTTACGACCGGCATCAGCGACAAGAATTATATCGAAATCACCTCCGGTCTTTCCGAAGGCGAGACGGTTTTCGTTGCGAACAACTTAACGCGTTACGGTGTTACCTACCAGACAACAACGCCTTCCGTCGAGTCCTATGATATTGTCGGAAGCCTTGCCGTAACAAGACGTTCCTTTGATTCCGAGCCGCTTGTCAATCCGGTTCCCGGTAAGATCAAGGAAATCTTTATCCCGACCTATTCGCAGATTTACGTAACGGAAGGACAGAAGCTTTATACGGTTACGCCCGAGTTCGCCGAGTCCGACCGCGAAGAAGCCGTTCAGGCATTAAAGCTCGCGAAGGAAACCTACGATAACCGTCTTAAGCAGGATAAGGAAGCGCTTGACAAGCAGCTGAAGCGAATCCGTGAGATGAGCGCAGGCGTTGAGCGGGAACTTGCCCAGTTAAAGTACGACAAAGCGCTCGATGAGTACGAGACCTATGTTGCCGAAGGGCAGGAAGCGATTGACAAGTATCAGAAGCTCGTCGATTCGTTCGAGGAATGGACGCAGGGCGATTATACCGTCTATGCCGAGAAGGAAGGCTATCTGAGCAGTTTCGCAAAGTACACGGTCGGTAAGGAAGTCCTTTACGACCAGGTTATGTGTGATTTCTACAGTCCCGAGTGCCTCTATTACGAAGGAACCGATGCGCAGTACCGTTTCCGTTACGGCATGACCGTCGATCTTGAGTATACCGTGGATAATCAGAAGTATCACGTATCCGGCAAGGTAATCTCTGCGTACGACGTACGTCCGGAGGAATGCGCTGACTTTACGTCCGTTTATGTCATGCTCGATGCGGAAGATTTCAAGAATTCGACCGCGAGCGCTACCGTTTCGGCCACATTCTGCGAAGCGCAAAATGTCATGGTGATTTCGTCCGATTTGATTTCGAGAGACCGAAACCGGATCGGTGCGAAGAAGGACGATGACGAAAGCGATGAAGAAGAGGATCCTTTGATGGCTCTTCTTAACAAGAACACCACTGCCGAGGAAGAGGAAAAGGGTGTTCCGTACGTATGGGTTTATGACGAGAACGGACAGGCCGTCAAGCGGTATGTGACGATTGTGGAACAGGGCCGCGAGAAGACCTGGATTTGTGATGGTCTGACAACCGATGACAGACTGGTAATTCATTAGGAGGATAAGGCATGTTACAGTTTATTGCACAGAAATTGCTGAACAAAAAATGGCTGATCCTCTGTATCCTTATAGGAAACATTCTGCTGGTTGCCATTGCGTCCTGCAATCCCATGTATACGAAAGCCGCCAAAGAGAAAATGCTGACGTCGAAGATGGATAATTATCTGCTCGATCAGAATAAGTATCCGGGTCTTGTACAGATTGAAGCAAAACTGAGTCCGACAATTCTTACGAAGAAACAGTCCGGCGTGTTCACGTCCTATATGAATGTCCTTGACAAGGTACGTGAGATGTACGGTATCGATCCGATGATTCAGGTGGCGTATCTCGGAATGACCAACGTGCAGTCTGCACATTTTACGGAAGAACGCGGAACGGAGCAGAAGAACAAGCTGGATTTGAAGCTTGCTTCCCTGACGAACCTTTCCGATCATGTTGAAATTATCTCCGGTAATGCCTATTCCTCCGAGAGAGACGCGGACGGAATCATTGATGTTATCGTGAATGAGCCGGTATACCTTTCCTACGATATGGTTATCGGCGACGTGGTCCGTTTTGACAGCTTTAAGGACGTTAACGGCAATTCGATTCTAGTAAGAATCGCCGGTGTGTTCCGTGCGAAGGAAAGCGACGACCCGTACTGGGCGAAAGCGCCTCTTTCTTACAACAAAGAGCTGTTTATGGACCAGGGAATCTTTCAGGAACTGTTCTTTAACGAAAACGGTATCTCCGGTAACATGACCGGAAGATGGTACACGCTTTTTGATTACGAAAAGCTGAGCATCGACCAGATTCCGCACATGCTCGACGTGGATTATCAGATTACCTATGATTACCGTGTTACCGAACTTTATAAGCCGACTTTCCTTTATCATAACATTTTCGAGGAGTATCAGAAGAGTGCAGGAAGAGTCGGCACGACGATGTTCATCCTGCAGTGCCCGATTCTTGTACTGCTTGCGGTATTTATCTTCATGGTATCGAACCAGGTGGTTTCGATTGAGCAGGGCGAGATTTCAATCTTAAAGAGCCGCGGCGTCAGCAAGCTGCAGCTGATTACGACTTACCTCGTACAGTCTGCGATTCTTGCGCTGATCGGCCTGATTATCGGTATCCCGTTCGGATATGCCTTGTGCCATCTGTTCGGAAGCACGAACGCGTTCCTCGAATTTGTCGGCAGAAAAGCGATGCGCGTTTCAATCACGGGAACGGCGCTTTTGTACGGCCTGGTCGTATCCGCTGCAAGCATCATCATCATGACGATGCCCGTGCTTAAGTACGCGCGCTTTACGATTGTCGAGCAGAAGGCCAACAAGAGAAAGAAGTCGACGCCGCTCTGGCAGAGAGTCGGTCTTGATTTCATCCTTCTCGGCCTTTCAATCTACGGGTTTTATAACTTCAATTCCCAGAAGAAGATTTTGATTGAGAAGGTTGCGAAGGGCGAAGCGCTTGATCCGATGCTTTTCCTTGCGGCCTCACTGTTTATCTTAAGCTGTGCGATTGTGCTGCTTCGGATTATTCCGCTTCTTGCGGCAATCATATTCCGGATCGGCCGCCGTTTCTGGAAGCCTGCCGCTTATGCGTCGTTCTTGCAGATTATGCGTGATATCAGGAAGCAGAATTTCATCACCGTGTTCCTTGTTCTGACGATTGCGCTCGGCATCTTCAACGCGAACATCGCCAGAACCGTCAACAATAACGAGGAGATGCGTCTTCATTACGAAACCGGCGCAGATCTTATCATCGGCGAAAAATGGGAAGACAACAGCGGGGATTTCAAAAACTCGCCGAACAGCATCCTGTATTATACCGAGCCGGATTACGCCCGCTATGAACAGTTGAAGAATGATCATCCGGATCAGCTTGTCGGCCTTGCACGCGTCCTTAAGGACCGGATTTCGGTTTCTTATTCCGGCGCGATTAATGAGAATATCGAATATTTCGGTATCAACACCTATGATTTCGGTTCGACCGCGTGGATGCCCGACGGAGTAATGGAAGAGCATTGGTATACGTACCTGAATGCGCTTGCCGAGAACCCCGAAGGAGCGATTGTATCGACGAATTTCGCCGAGAAGACCGGCATGAAAGTCGGCGATACGATTTCGGTAAGCCGCCAGGACTACACCGGGAGAAATCTCGGCCGCATGGAGCTGACCGTTGTCGCAATCATGAAGTATTTCCCGACTTATCAAAGCCGCGTTCCGTCGACCGAGGAAGGCAAGGAAGGCGAGTATACGGATAACTATTTCCTTGTTTCCGCATTCTCGAACCTGAGCCGTTATTATCCGACAACGCCTTACCAGGTGTGGATGAAGATTGACGGAAGCCCTGATTTTGTATATGACTGGGCGGAGGATAATGAAATCGTTCTCGATACCTTTACGGATTATCAGAACCGCGTCATCGCGATGAAGAACGATCCGTATTTCCAGGTTACGAACGGCATGCTTACGATCAGTTTCATCGTTGTGCTTGTGCTTTGCGCAATCGGATTTTTGATCTACTGGCTGACAAACATCCGCTCAAGAGAGCTGATCTTCGGTATATACCGCGCCATGGGCATGTCGATGAGCGAACTGATAAGGATGCTTGTTAACGAGCATTTCTTCGGATCGCTGATACCGATTCTGTTCGGTGCGGGTATCGGAATACTTGCTTCGAAGATGTTCATACCGCTCATCGAGATTGCCTACTCGCCTGCGGAGCAGACGCTTCCGACGAAGATCTTCGTCGAAGGCGGCGATATATGCCGCATCAGCGTTGTGGTCGGCCTGATGCTGATCGGATGTCTTGCGGTTATTTCGGTACTGCTTTCGAAGATTAAGATCAACCAGGCGCTGAAGCTCGGTGAGGATTAAGGAGGTTGCCATGAAAGAATTGTTACGTACGGAAGATGTAAAGCGTTCTTTCCCGGTTGCCGGCGGCGACTTCTGGGCTTTGAAGGGAATCAGCATTGTGGTTCCCGAGAAGACGCTTACAATACTGAAGGGCCGTTCCGGTTCCGGTAAAACGACGCTTCTTAACATTATCGGTGCGCTCGACGCACCGACATCCGGCAAGGTCTGGTTCGACGGAAAGGATATTTCCGAAGCATCCGACAAGGACCGGGAACTGCTTCGCCGCAAGGAAATCGGTTTTATCTTCCAGTCGGTCGCGCTGATTCCGGTCATGAGCGCATACGAGAATGTCGAATATGCGTTAAGGCTTGCCGGCTACAAAGGCGATTACAAGACCCGTGTCATGG
Organism: uncultured Lachnoclostridium sp.; assembly: GCA_947305875.1. GTDB lineage: Bacteria > Bacillota > Clostridia > Lachnospirales > Lachnospiraceae > ISDg. The sequence goes on along the minus strand of CAMZEW010000032.1, from coordinate 7,553 downwards.
AATGCTTAAAGCTGGTCGGTCTCAGCAAGCGCGCATCGCATATGCCGCAGGAGCTTTCGGGCGGTGAGCAGCAGCGTGTCGCAATCGCCCGCGCAATCGCGCACAAGCCGAAGATCATCTTCGCGGACGAGCCGACCGGTGAGCTGGACTCCGCGACCAGCCTGCAGGTTATCAGTATCTTTAAGGATTTGATTGAGAAGGAAGGCATCACATTTGTCATGACTACGCATGATCCGAAGCTGATGGGTTACGGCGATATGGTTTATGAGATTCTCGACGGCGAAGTCATTTCTACAACGAACAATATGGAAGGAGAACAGGCGAATGGCTAAGAAAACCCGGGAACATGTTGTTCAAAAGAAAAGCGTTGTGAAAGAGCTTGCCGAGCAGATTAAGAAGAATCAGGAAACCATAGCGGAAGCCGTTGAAGAGACCGTTTCGGCGGAGCCGGTTCCTGCTGATCCCGTTCCGGCGGAGCCGGCAAATGAGACCGCTCAGGCCGAGCCTGCCGCAGCGAATGAGCCCGCCCCGGAAGAGCAGCCTGGCGGCATGATGGCCGAAGAGATTTCGAAGGCGCTTAAGGACTCCTTCATGGAGGCGTATAAAAAGCAGACCGAAGGGGAACTCGAGGATGAACTTGACGAAAATGTCATGATTCTCTGCGAAAACCTCGTTAAGATTTATAAGACGAAAGAGACCGAAGTACTTGCCCTGCAGGGACTTGAGCTCCGCGTCGAAAAGGGCGAGTTCATCGCTATCATCGGCAGTTCCGGTTCCGGTAAATCGACGTTTCTGAACCTCCTCGGAGGTCTGGACCGTCCGAGCGCAGGAAAGCTTTATGTCGACGGAAAGAACCTTTTCAAGATGACCGAAAGCCAGCTTGTTGCATACAAGCAGAAGACCGTCGGATTCGTATGGCAGAACAACGCGAGAAACCTGCTTCCTTATCTGACCGCGGTACAGAATGTCGAACTGCCGATGCTGTTCTGTGAGCCGAAGGAACGCCACGAGCGCGCCATGGAGCTTCTGACGCTTGTCGGAATGGCACATAAGAAGGACAGCAAACTAAATCAGCTGTCCGGCGGCGAACAGCAGCGTATCGCGATTGCAATCGCGCTTGCGAACCGTCCGAAACTGCTTCTTGCAGATGAGCCGACCGGTTCCGTCGACCAGAAGACCGCCGATGCGGTTCTCGACGTTTTCAGAAAGCTGAATTCCGAACTCGGCATCACAATCGTAATCGTTACGCACGACATCAACCTTGCGAAGAAGGTAAACCGTGTCGTCATGATGCGTGACGGTAAGACGAGTATCGAGCGTATCATGAAGGAAGAATTCGTGAAGGAACAGCTGCACGGATTTGTCGAGGAGGATACGCACGAGGAATTCGCGATTCTCGACCACGCGGGACGAGTTCAGATTCCGAGGGAGATGCTCGACGCAATCGGCGTCGACAGCAAGAAGATCCGGATGGCCGTCGAAGACGATAAGATTGTCATAACGAAAGCTTAATACAAAAGAAAAAACGCCGATGCGGAATCCGCATCGGCATTTTTCATGAATGAGAGATTTATTCGTTCCGTTTGTAGGCTTCTTCGCAGTAGATGCAGCGGTATACGCGTTCTTCCTTGTTGGTAAGGCGGAAGATATGCGGCAGCTCCTGTTCAATACAGGTGATGCAGCGCGGGTTTTTGCATTTGATGATGTTCGTTACTTCATTCGGAAGCGTAACCGCACGTTTTTCGACGATGACGTCGTTCTCGATGATGTTGATCGTTACGTTCGGGTTACGGACCGCAAGCGCGTCGATATTGATGGTGAGCGGGCCTTCGATCTTGATGATGTCCTTGCGTCCCATTTTCTTGCTTTGCGCGTTCTTGATGATGGCAACTTCGCAGTCCAGATCGCCGAGGTTCAGATATTCGTATATCTTCATGGCTTCGCCTGCGGGAATATGGTCGATTACGACTCCCTGGTGGAGTCCTCCGATATTAAGCATAGGTGTTCTCCTTTCTTACTGAAGTCCTAAGAGCATCGCAATCAGTGCCATCCGCACATAGACGCCGTAACCGGCCTGGCGGAAGTAAGCGGCGCGCGGGTCATCGTCGACCTCAACCGAGATTTCGTTGACGCGCGGCAGCGGATGCAGGATGAACATGTCGTCCTTGGCGCCTGAAAGCTTCTTCTTGTCAAGCAGGAACGTATCTTTTAAGCGAATGTAATCCTCTTCGTTGAAGAACCGTTCGCGCTGCACTCTTGTCATGTAGAGAATGTCGAGTTCGGGCATCGCATTTTCCAAATTGGACACTTCGGTGTAAGGGATGTTGCCGGCGTCAAGCACTTCTTCCCGGATGTAGGCGGGAACCTTCAGTTCATCGGGAGAGATCAGGATGAACCGGATGCCTTCGTAGCGGGACATGGCCTTTATGAGAGAGTGCACGGTGCGGCCAAATTTCAGGTCGCCGCACAGTCCGATCGTCAGATTATTGAGACGTCCTTTTAACTGTTTCATGGTCATCAGATCGGTAAGCGTCTGCGTCGGATGGTTGTGGCCGCCGTCGCCGGCGTTGATGACCGGAATTCCCGAATGCAGCGAAGCAACGAGCGGAGCGCCTTCTTTCGGATGCCGCATCGCGCAGATGTCGGCGTAGTAGGAGATGACGCGGATTGTGTCGGATACGGATTCGCCTTTGGCGGCCGAACTCGAGTCAGCGGACTGGAATCCGAGTACCGAGCCTCCGAGATTCAGCATGGCTGCCTCGAAGCTTAAGCGGGTCCGCGTGCTCGGCTCATAGAAGCAGGTTGCGAGTTTTTTGCCCTCGCAGAGGTGCGCGTATTGTTCCGGATGGTCGTACATTTTTCCGGCCAGCGCAAGAAGGGCGTCGATTTCCTCCACGGAAAGGTCCATGGGGCTGATGAGATGTTTCATGTGTGTCCTCCTGTATATGTTATTTTCGATAATAGACAAATGTGAAAGCCGTCCGCTTCAAAAAATAAGCCCGCTAGTTTATTTAGCAGGCTTAAATCCGAAGTAACGTAAACAATTGTTGTAGCAGATATCCTCAACAAGGGAACCGAGGAGCGTCATATTGGCGGGATACTCACCGCCTTCCACGAGACCGCCGAGGAACCGGCACAGGATCCGGCGGAAATACTCATGTCTCGTATAGGAAAGGAAACTGCGGGAATCCGTCAGCATGCCGATGAAATTCCCGAGAACGCTCTGGGTCGAAAGACTTGTAAGCTGATCAAGCATGCCCTGCTTGTTATCGTTAAACCACCATGCGGAGCCGTGCTGGATCTTGCCGATGCACGAGCTGTCCTGGAAGCATCCGATCACGGAATCAATGGCGGTATTGTCAATCGGATTTAAGGAATAAAGAATCGTCTTCGGAAGCTCTTCGGTTGCGGCAAGCGCATTCAGAAACCCGGTCAGCGGGGCAATCGGCGTATGATTGTCAATGCAATCATAACCGGTGTTCGGACCGATTTTCTCAAACATCAGCGTATTGTTGTCGCGCTTCACGCCGTAATGGAGCTGCATGACGAATTCCGCTTTGTTGTATTCTCTTGCAAGGAACAGAAGAAGATTGGTGCGGTAAGCCATTGCTTCGTCACGCGTAATCACGCCGCCGTCCATCTTCTTACGGAATATGCCGTTAGCTGTCTCGTCGTCGCACGGCTGATACATCACGAACGGAAGACCGTGGTCAGCGGTCTTACAGCCGCGAAATGCGAAGTATTGAATCCGTTCCGCAAGACAGTCTTTCAAATCGGAAAGGCTGAACATCGCCCAGTCGCACACGGAACCGAGCCGCTCAATATGGGCGGCGAAATCCGGTTTCTCGATATCGACAAAGGGATCGGGACGGAAAGCGGGCAGTACCTGGACGTCGAAAGACAGGTCGTCGGCAAGCTGCTTATGATAATATAGATCGTCGCACGGATCGTCGGTCGTACATAAAATCCGCACGTTCGATTTCTTGATGAGACTGCGCGCGCTCATGCCGGACTGTTCCAGCACACGGTTGCAGCGGTCATAGATATCTTTGGCATTGACCGCGGTAAGCGGCTCATCGATTCCGAAATAACGCTTTAATTCGAGATGGCTCCAGTGATAAATCGGATTACCCGGCGCACGCTCTAAAGAAGCGGCGAAAGCAGCAAACTTTTCGAAATCGTCGCCGTTTCCGGTAATCAGTTCCTCGGGAACGCCGTTTGCACGCATAAGACGCCATTTGTAATGGTCCGCACCGAGCCAGAGCTTCGTGATTGAGCGGAAGGTAACGTCTTCGGCGATTTCCTGAACAGGAATATGGCAATGGTAATCCACAATCGGCATATGCTCGGCGTACTTATGATACAGTACGGCGGCGCATTCCGTGTCGAGAAGAAAGTTTCTGTCCATGAACTCCATGCCTTAACCTCGTATCCTCGTTGCTGCAAGTTCTTATCTGCACCATCCTAACATATCCGGAAAGCTTTTTCAATAGAATTTCTCCGAAAAATGAAAAATCCCCAACATGTAGTAATTTTTTAATTATCCGGTTGCTATCTGTCGCAAGATATGGTAAACTTTTAACAGTATTTGGTTCGGAGGTCGTTATGAGTAAGGTTGTTACGCTCGGTGAGATCATGCTTCGCCTGTCAACGCCCGGGAATGAGCGTTTTGTACAGGCGGATTCCTTTGATGTCTGCTACGGCGGAGGAGAAGCGAATGTGGCGGTTTCGCTGGCGGGTTTCGGATATGATACGGCTTACGTGACGAAGCTTCCGAACAACGAAATCGGCGACAGTGCCATCGGCGCGCTTCGGCAGTACGGCGTTGACTGCTCGCATATCGTACGGGGCGGCGACCGGGTCGGCATCTACTATCTCGAGACCGGTGCTTCTGTACGTCCTTCGAAGGTCATCTACGACCGCGCGCATTCCTCAATTGCGGAGGCGGTTCCGTCGGATTTTGATTTCGATTCTGCTTTTGAAGGTGCGGAATGGTTTCATTTTACGGGAATCACGCCGGCCATCAGCGACAGCGCGGCCGAAGTAACGAGGGCGGCCTTGATCGCAGCGAAGAAGCATGGTTTGACTGTTTCGTGCGATCTGAACTTCCGTAAGAAGCTCTGGAGTTCCGAAAAGGCACAGAAGGTCATGACCGAGCTGATGCAATACGTTGACGTATGCATCGGAAACGAAGAGGACGCCGAGAAGGTGCTCGGCTTTAAGCCCGGCAAGACCGATGTCACAAGCGGCAAGCTGGAACTTTCCGGATATGAGGTTATATTCCGGCAGATGATTGACCGGTTTTCGTTTAAGTATGTGGTCAGTTCGCTCCGTGAGAGCCTTTCCGCATCCGACAACAACTGGTCCGCAGCCATCTATGACGGGAAGGAATTCTATCATTCGAGAACCTATAAGCTTCATATCGTCGACCGCGTCGGCGGAGGCGATTCGTTCGCTGCCGGACTGATCTGCGGGCTTCTTGACGGAAAGACCGGGCCGGAAGCCTTGGAATTTGCCGTAGCGGCGAGTGCTTTAAAGCACACGATACCCGGTGATTTCAACCATGTGACGAGAGACGAAGTGCTTGCCCTTGCCGGCGGAGACGGCAGCGGACGGGTGCAGAGATAAAGAAAGGGGACAAAAACTATGGCACTTAAGATTCAAAAAGTTACGGATGAGGCATTTGCAACCTACGGACGTATCGTTACCGGATACGACACGAAGGAACTGCTTGACGTCCTCGTAAAGACGACGCCCGCACCGGCGGACGCGGTTGTGTATGTTCCTTCCGACGCAGGCCTTGAGGCAACTCCCGCGATGAAGGATTTCACGCTGAACTGCTACGGCGGGATGCCGATTCAGATCGGTTACTGCAACGGAACGAACACGAAACTGAACTGCCTTGAGTATCACCGCGACAGCGAGATCGATATCGCGGCAGAGGATTGCATCCTTCTGCTTGCGCGTCAGCAGGACTGCATGGGCAAGATGCTTGACACTTCGAAGGTAGAGGCTTTCTTCTGCCCGGCGGGTACCGGCGTGGAGCTTTACGCGACAACGCTTCATTATGCACCGTGCAGCGCAAAGAAGGGGGACCACTTCCGCGTGGTAATCATTCTTCCGAAGGGCACGAACCTTGAAAAGCCCGCAATCACCGTGAAGAACGATGACGACGCAAGACTGTTCGCAGCGAACAAATGGCTCATCGCACATCCCGAAGCTTCCGAAGCGGGCCAGGGCGCTGTAATCGGCCTTACCGGCGAGAACATTGATATTATTGACCTGATCTAATCAACATTCATCCGATTTAGCGCATTGCGCAGAAAGAGGTAAAGGTATGAAATGTCCGTTTTGCGGAGATGAGAACACAAAAGTTATCGATTCCAGACCCTCGGAAGAAACCAACGCGATCCGTCGGCGCCGTCAGTGCGAGAAATGCAACAAGCGTTTCACCACTTACGAGAAAGTCGAGACGATTCCGCTTGTCGTAATCAAGAAGGGCAATGTCCGCGAGGCATATGACCGCTCGAAGATTGAGGCAGGCGTATTCCGTTCCTGTCATAAGCGTCCGATCAGCGTTTCCCAGATTACGCAGCTTGTGGATGAGGTGGAGAATGCCATCTTCAATATGGAAGAAAAAGAAATTCCGAGTTCCAAAATCGGTGAGCTTGTCATGGATAAGCTGAAGAGCCTGGATGCAGTTGCTTATGTGCGTTTTGCTTCGGTATACCGTGAGTTCAAGGACGTCAGCACCTTTATGGATGAATTGAAGAAGCTTCTCGATCATGAAGAGAAGAAAAAGTAACAAAAAACGAAGCCGTGCTTTGTGAAAAGCGACGGCTTTCGGATGAATAGAGGTTTGTTTCAGACGGCATTTTCGTTAAGAAGATGCCGTCTTTTTATGCTTTCCGACGATGGTTTTCCGTGTTTTTGTATCCTACAATGAAGGGTATCAAACTTACGGAGGTATAAAATGTTTTGCAAGATAAACAGCATGGCGCTTCTCGGAATCGACGCGGGAAGCGTTCTCGTGGAAGTGGATGTCGGAAACGGACTGCCGGGAATCAATCTGGTCGGGTTAATCGCACCGGAAGTAAGAGAAGCAAAGGAACGGGTCCGTGTCGCGCTTCGAAACGCAGGGTATCCGATTCCCGCTAAGAAAATCACGGTGAACTTATCGCCTGCGGATCAGCGGAAGGAAGGAACAGCCTATGACCTTGCGATTGCGGTCGGGATTCTGTGCGGGCTCGAAATGATTCCGGCGGAACTTACGGAGAAGATATGCTTTATCGGCGAACTCGGATTAAACGGGGAAATCCGTGAGGTGCCTGGCGTGCTTTCGTGCGCATTTGCCGCAAGGGAAGCCGGGATGGAATGGATCTTCGTTCCGAAAGCGAACGGACAGGAAGCGGTCATGGTCGACGGCATTAAAGTATTCGCACCGGAGACACTGAATGAGGTATTGGAATTCTTCCTAGGAGCCTTGCCGACGGAACCGTTAGAAAGAGAATACACGCCCGGTACTTCGGAATATGCGGAAGACTTCTCGGATA
>CAMZEW010000031.1:0-14922 GCA_947305875.1 uncultured Lachnoclostridium sp. | reverse complement strand
GACTGTTTATTATCTCAAATATTCTTTCATAATATGTCCCCCTGTATTTCGACAATACTTCCGTCAACGTTTTATCCTCATGCCCGGATAAAAAATACAATTCAAACTGTTTTGCCAGATCATTAATCAATTCGTTCTCCGCTCTAGCCAGCTTGGGGTCTGTCTCCGGAAGAAACCCGGTTAATTCATACTGTGAAACATCGAGATCTCCGAGGCGTTCCAACCGCTCACTCCACTCTTCCGTGACTTTATACTCCGTAAAAGACGATATTTTATTCATATCCCGAAGAATCGCAGAGATATCCGGGTCCGTATAGCAGAATGCCAGAACACGGAATACCTGCTCCTTATTCGTGCAATTCTTCGATATGCCGTAGTTCAATGAAAGATAAGGCGTAACAATTGACTCCGTCAGCAGATAATCGGAATAACCCTCTTTCTTCGGGCGATCCGGGTAATGGATTTCCGCCAGAATCTTCGAAGAATCTGTTTCGGAGTCATCCGATATTTGAACAATTCCATCTTGCAAATCTTCGTAAATCCAGTCCGCCAGTTGATCCAGTTCTTCTCCCAACTCTAAGGGCGAAACGAAACGGTGTTTTTCTGCACTGTATGGATATGCATTGAACATTGTTCGAAGATTCAAGAAAGAATAGAGTACTGCGGGTTTAAGTTCTATTCGGAGTACCAGGCTGGAATCTCCAATCTCCTTATAGATTCTGCGCAGGCTTTGATAGGTGCCGTCGTAATCGCGAAAATACTCGGAATACCGGTCATTAACAGAGATATACACTCCGGGGTTATTCCTCATATATGGCACAACACTCGGGAGCGAATATATCTTCCCGCTGATTTTGACACGTTCCCAGTCCAGCGGCGCAAAAGCGCCGTATAACGCCTTTCCCTCTTCGGTCTTCATAAACTCCGTCAGTTCCAAAAAGTTTTCAAGAATGAAATCTCTCGGGCCGTTTCTCGTACTCCATCCGCTGGAGGATACAATATCGTAGAAATTCTGATAAACTCCATTATTCAGTTTGTACCACTGCTGATACTCTTCTCCCACCAGCGTCTTACTGTCAATAAACTGAATCTTGCACTCGAACCCTTTATCTTTAAGCAGTCGATTGATTTCCGCCTTCTCTTCCTCCGTCAGTTTGTCAAAAAAACCAAGCACCCAGCGAATCGTCTCCTTCGGCGTCGGCGTAAGGATTGGCGTCGGTGCTTCGGTCGGTATCGCTGTAGGCTCTTGTGTTGCTTCCTGCGTCAGAATCGGTGTGGGGACGCGCGTCGGCTCCTGAACAATCGGTGTGGCATTTTCCGAAGGGGAGGGGACTTTCTTCTCCCTTCCGCACGCGCTCAGGAAAACCACCACCGCCAATATCAAAAAGCAAAAAGATTTTCTCATAAGATTCCTCCGTTAATACTACTGTGCAATGGTCAGAACCCGTTCGGTATACACACAGGTTTCGCCCTCATAAACCGTGTACTCGGATTCCATCTTTATGATTGCTTCGTATTCATTGGCTTCTACATCAACACTGGCTACGGTTCCGATGCCTTCGCCGGTCGCCACATAATCCAAAACCAGACCGCTGGCCTCATTGAATACGGAATATGTTACGGTTATCCTTGCCGTTTCCGTCGGAGCAACTTCTCCGGAAGAAGCATGCCCCTTCTTCTGATCTGCGGTGATTTCCGCGTACAGATCAAACTTCTTCGGGTTGTCCGGCTCATCCGTCAGCGAAGGTTCGGGAACAGTCGTCTGCTGCGCATATTCCGTAGGAGGATTGCTTTCCGTTTTTGTCTGCCCGGATTGTCCGAGTCCCTGAATCATCGCAATCATAAGCCCCGCCAGGACAATTCCCGTAAGAATCACTCCGGAAAATGCGACACGCCTTCTGCGATTCTCCGATTTCTTCGCCTGCTTTTCCTGATACTCCTTTTCTCTTTGAAGCAGATGCTCGTAAATCTCTTCATGGCTCCTCATACGAAAAACCCTCCTTTCGCAATTCTTCCCGCAGCGCTTCTTTTGCTCTTCTGTGCAGATGTTCTATGCTGTGAACCGATTTCTTCATTATCGTCGCAATGGACCTCTCGTCCATTTTTTCAAAATACCTGAGCCAGAGAACCTGCCGATAATCCTTTTTTAGTTTTCCCATGGCGCGGTACAGGCTTCGTTCACGTTCCCTCGTAAGAAGCTCCCGCTCTGCGTCTTCCTCAACCGTCGTCACCGTGTCGTATTCTTCGAGGAGTTCTGCCTCCCGCTCCCGTCGTCTGATGTAACGGAGTGTGACATTTCTTCCAATCGCGTACAGCCAGGTTTTGAAGGTTGATTTCCCTGAGAATACCGGCCTCTTCGATACAAGCTGAAACAGCGTTTCTTCCGCGAGTTCCTCCGCTTCGGAAAGATTTCGGACGAACAGGTTCAGATAAAGCATCAGTCCGTCGAAATAAGTCTCAACGATTTCCTTAAGCCCGTCATTATCTCCGTCAAGATAACGACAATAGCTTTCCGCACCGTAATCCATCGGCCTGTTCCTCCTTTCTTTCTATCTGTTAGTAGCATAACCCCACCGAAATCCGCCGCATAAAAAAAACGGAAAGCCAAATCTCTCCGGCTTTCCGCGCTCTTTACACTAAGCTGATGGCGGGAATTGAACCCGCGACCTCTTCCTTACCAAGGAAACGCTCTACCCCTGAGCCACATCAGCAATCACGAATGCTATAATACCACACACCCTATTGTTTTGCAAGCACTATTTTTGCTTTCTTCCGCCTCTTTCCGCGGGTGGACAGATTCCCAGTTCGCGCACCTTCCGGCGGATTCTCTGAAGCGTATTATCAATGGATTTCGGGCTCTTTCCGAGCTTCGTCGCAATCTCCCGGTAATCCATGCCCTGCAGGTACTCGGTGAATACCGCCGCCTCGGTTTTACTGAGCGCGTCGAAAATCTTCTTCCGAAGCGTTCCGGCGTTTTCTCTGGAGATTACCTGGCTCTCGGGGTTGTCGTAACGCCCGACGCCGTACAGCCCGCTTCCGTCCTCGCTTTGAAACACCGGCGAATCAAGCGGAATGTAATCTTCCATCGCGCCGTGCTTCTTCCGGTTGCTCGCCGTCACGGCATTCAGCATCTTCCCCCGTACGCATAGCGCGGCCCATGTGACAAAGCTCGCCCCGTTCTCCTTCGAATAACCGCGGATTGCCTGCAGAAGCCCGATCATGCCTTCCTGCAGCAGGTCGTCCCATTCGCCCCAGGAAAGGTACAAATTCCGCGCCTCGAAACGCACTAGTTCCTTATGCTTTACAAGAAGATACTCTTCCGCGTTCTTGTCTTTCTTTGCCATCGCGCAGAGCTCTTCGTCGCTTAATATGCCGTAATCCTTTGTCATTTGCCACCCATTCGCTGACGTAAGATTTCATATGCCAGAACGCCCATCGCAACCGACGCGTTCAGAGAATCGATATCGCCCTTCATCGGGATGGACGCGGTATAGTCGCAGTGTTCCCGAACGAGACGGCTCACGCCGCTTCCTTCGTTGCCGATCACAAGCCCGATTGGTCCGGTCAGGTTCGTGCGGTACATCACGTCGCCGCTCATATCCGCGCAGACGAACCAGATGCCCTTCTTCTTAAGCTCTTCCATTGTCTGCGTGAGGTTTGTCACCTTCGCAACCGGCGTATAGTTAAGCGCTCCCGCAGACGTTTTCGCAACCGTCGCGGTAAGCCCTACGGCGCGGTGCTTCGGAATGATCACGCCGTGCGCGCCGACCAGGTTGGCGGTACGGATCATTGCCCCGAGATTGTGCGGGTCCTCAATTCCGTCGAGAAGAATCAGAAACGGCGGCTCGCCCTTCTCTTCCGCTATCTTCAGGATATCATCCACTTCCGCATAATTGTAAGCGGCAGCCTGCGCGATTACGCCCTGATGCTTGCCGGTCGTGCTCATATGGTCAAGCCGTTCTTTATCCACGAAATTGACAATCGTGCCGCCCTTCTCCGCCTCACGGAGAATCGAACGGATCGGACCGTCCTTACAGTCCTTAAGAATGTAAAGCTTGTCAACCGTTTTACCGGAGCGGTACGCCTCCAGAACGGCGTTCCGGCCCTCAATCAGGGTCTCGCTGTATCTTTGTTCATCCATACTATTCCGTCCTTTCGTCCGGACCGGCTGCGTTTTCCTTATCCTGCCCGAAAACCAGTTCCATAATCCGGTCCGTTCTGCCCTCCAGATACAGGAACCCCATCAGCGCCTCGAACCCGGTCGCAATCCGGTAATCGGTGACCGACGCATGCTTCGCGACGGTGTAGGATTTGGCGTTGCGGCCGCGCTTAAAGACGGCAGTCTCCTCTTCGGTGAGAAGCGGCAGAATGCGCGTCATCAGTTCCTTCTGGGCTTCGGCATTGACTTCGTCGGCCGCATGTTTATGCAGATGGTTTACCGTCCGCTCCCGTTCACACAGAAGCTTCGTGCGAATCAGTAACGAATAGACGGCATCGCCGACAAATGCGAGCGCTAACGGCGCATACTGCTTTGCGTCGACGGTCTCATAGCCGAACTTCTCCCGGATGAGGGAAGTCAGATCTTCTCCCATACGACGCCCTCTCTCGTATCCTTAATCTGGATGCCTTTTTCAAGAAGTTCCGCACGGATTGCATCCGCCTTCGCGAAATCCTTCGCCTTCTTGGCTTCGGCACGCTCCGCAATCTTCGCGTTCACGAATGCGGTCAGTTCGTCATCGGCTTCCGCTGCGGGTTCTTCCGCCTGCGCTGCCGTAAGACCGAGACTCAGTACGGTATCGAAACTTTCCGCAAGCGCATACTTCGTTCCGTCACTGATGTCAGCCTTCAGAACATCATATAAAACGGTAATCGCCGAAGCGGTATTGATATCGTTGCACAGGCAGTCCTCAAACTGCTTTCTGTAAGAATCGAAAGCTGCCTGATCCACCGGCGTGTCCTTCTTAAGGCCCGCGATTCTCTTCACGAGCTTATCGTAAGCAGCAGTCATCTGGTCGAGTACCTCGTAGGAGAACTCGAGAGGCTTACGGTAATGGCTCTGCAAGCAGAAGAAACGGTATACAAGCGGCTTGTAGCCCTTGCTCTCGATGAGGGAAACCGTAAGGAAATCACCCTTTGATTTGCTCATCTTTCCGCTCTTATCGTTCAGATGATGTACATGGAACCAGTAGTTGCACCATTTGTGGCCGAGATACGACTCGGACTGCGCAATTTCATTCGTATGATGCGGGAAGATATTGTCCACGCCGCCGCAGTGAATGTCCATGTACTCGCCGAGATGCTTCATGCTGATGCAGGAGCACTCAATGTGCCATCCGGGATATCCGACGCCCCACGGGCTGTCCCACTTAAGCGCCTGGTCCTCAAACTTGGACTTGGTGAACCAAAGCACGAAATCGTTCTTGTTCCGCTTATTCGGATCCACGTCAACATCGTCTCTTACGCCTTCAAGAAGAGACTCTTCGCTGTGGTTCGTAAGGACAAAGTATTCCTTCAGCTTCGAAGTGTCGAAGTACACATTTTCCCCTGCCTGATAAGCGTATCCTTTTTCAAGAAGGACTTCGATCATGTGGATGAACTCGGGAATGCAATGCGTTGCCGGCTCCACGACATCAGGGGTCTTGATATTCAGTTTCGCGCAATCCGAGAAGAACGCGTCGGTATAAAACTGCGCAATCTCCATAACGGTCTTATGCTCGCGCTGCGCGCCCTTTAACATCTTGTCCTCGCCGGTATCGGCATCGCTCGAAAGATGTCCGACGTCGGTAATGTTCATAACGCGCTTCACATCGTAGCCGAGGTAACGGAGCGTCTTCTCAAGAACGTCCTCCTGAATGTAGCTTCGAAGGTTTCCGATGTGCGCAAAATGATACACGGTCGGGCCGCAGGTGTACATATTCACCTTTCCGTCAACGTTCGGAATGAACGGCTCCACCTTCTTTGTCAGTGTATTGTAAATCTGTAAACGGTTTTCCATTTATCTGTGCTCCTTTAGCATGTAATACTGTCCGGAGGTGTACACGAGGATGCCGTATATGCTACTTTCCTCCGACTCCGGTATATAAGCGGAGAATCCGTTATCGCCGGTAAGCTCCGCGCCGAGTAGTTCCTTCTCGTAAATCGGGAACGCCTCGTAGAAAGTCTTTTTCTCTTCGGTTCCGGTCACAATGTAAACCCGGTATCTGTCTCCGAGATAGCGGCCGTCAATCGACCCGTATACATGACAGAATCCGCTCATGGCTTCGCTCTTCACGACGTTCTCGCCCTCCGCCATATCATAGGCGTCGAGAATCGTGATTTCGGCCGTCGGAGCTGCCATCATCGGCGCCTTCTCGGCGAGGTTGATCAGATTCCGTTCAACGATTTCCAAAATGACCACATCCGCGCCGAGCCGCTCCACCGAGCTCATGCGGTACGGTACCGCACGCTGGAACTCCGCCTTCTCAAACGTCTGTGCGAAGTATCTCCAGGTCGTATTTCCGAAGGAATCACGGAACATCAGAACCGTTCCTTCCCCCGGACCGCCGAACGTCTCGATTACAAGCGCTTCGTCAAAGACGTCCGCGCTCTTCGTCTGAAATGTATAGTTGATATTCGGATAAACCTGCGGGTCATCGTCGGGAGCGCTCGGATAAAGCATGTTCATCAAATCGGAATCCCAATCCCTGCGCTCGGTGTAGGTCATATCCGTAAGCACACAATCGCGCGGCTTAAGCGCGTTCATAATCGTCCGGTAAGCAAGAAATCCGCCTTCGTATGTCCAGTGGGAATCCTGACGCTGATAGTATACGCGCGGGTCTTCGAGGAAGGCCTTCTTCAAATTCGCGTAACACACTTCGTTGCGGGCCAGTGCCGCCGCAAGCACGTCAAGGTTACTCATCTGATTCAGCTGAATGTAGCGCGCCGGCATGTTCTCCGAATACAGCGTATTCTTGTTGGGCGCTACGGTGAAAACAAACTCTGCCCCGGACTTTCTACAGTAATCCTGCACCATGCGGAGGGTGTATGCAACATTCTCCGCGTTGCGATCGGAAAGCGTCCTAACATGACAGTAGTCATCGGCAGTCTTCTCATAGAACAGCCAGCCGTTCTTTCCGAGGATAACCGAACTCTCGGACGACTCGCCGAAGACGTACTCCTTCATCGTCGTCTGTGCTTCGATGAGGTACGACCGACAGCCCATATGGTCCGTAAACCAGGCGTCGAATTCGGTGAAATAATCCGTATTCAGGCGCTTGTCTTTAAGCGGCTTCGGGAACGCGGCAAGCTCACGCTTCTCGGATGCGGCCGTGTCAGATGTCTTGAGCCACACCGTAGCGAAAGGCGCCACGCAGACGAGCAGATAGATTGTGATGAATACAATCTTTTTCTTCATAAATTCCTCGCATCAGAATCGGAAATAGATAAACGGATTGTAACTCTCGGACGCAAGCGCCATCAGGCAAAGCCCGAGAAGGATAATCGAAAACAGCATTGCGCCGTACTCTAATGCTGCGGCGCCGTGCTTTTTGTCCTTAAGCTTAAGCACAAGGTTTTTCATAAGCGGTGTCGAACCGATAACCGCACAGATGATAATCAGAATTACATACGGCGAAAGGAGCGCGGTCGCACGGACAAAGCCTGCGGATCCGTCCGGTCCGAATCCGAACATCGCTTTGATCATCGAAAGCCCCTGTCGGATTGTATCCGCACGGAAGATTACGAAACCGATTGTGACCATCAGCATCGTATAAATATGATTGAACACCTTCCAGCCCTTATGGACGGGAATCCAGTGCTTTTCTTCGAGCATTTCGAGCGAGCCGTGGAACAGCCCCCATACGAGAAATGTCCAGTTTGCGCCGTGCCAGAAGCCCGTGCAGAAGAAGACGACGTACTTGTTAAAAATCGTTCTGCTCTTCCCCTTTCGGTTTCCGCCGAGCGGAATATACAGGTAATCGCGGAACCACGTCGACAGTGAGATGTGCCAGCGTCTCCAGAATTCGCGGATGCTTCCCGAGATGTAAGGGTATTCGAAGTTCTCAAGGAAATGGAACCCGAACATCCGCCCGAGTCCGATTGCCATATCGGAATAACCCGAGAAATCGAAGTAAATCTGCATCACGTAAGCAAACGCGCCGACCCATGCTGCAACGAAACCGACTTCACTCTGCTGCATCGCGAATATCGTATCCGCGAGAAATGCCATGGAATTTGCAATCAGCACCTTCTTCCCGAGACCGATGCTGAACCTTATGATTCCTTCGTAGATACCGTCTACCGTAACCTTTCGGTTGCCGATTTCTTCGGCGATGTCATGGTATTTGACGATAGGACCCGCAATCAGCTGCGGGAAGAACGAGATGTATAAAAGGAGCCGGAAGAAGTTCTTCTGCACTTCCGTCTGGCCGCGGTACACGTCGATTACGTAGGACAAAGCCTGGAACGTGTAGAACGAGATACCGATCGGAAGCGACAGCTTCGGAACCGGAAGCACCGCCCCTTTCGGAAGCAGGCCGTTCACGGACGTCACGAAGAAGCCGGCATACTTGAACACGAAGAGGAGCCCGACGTTGATGACGACGGCGAAAACCATCGACAGCTTCTTATGCTTTCCGGACACGCCGAGCCCGAACAGGTAGTTAAGCACTACGGAAATCAGCAAAAGAAGGACATAGACAGGCTCCCCGTAAGCATAGAACACGATGCTCGCGAGGATCAGAACCGCATTCCGAAGCCGCCCGTTCGGCAGAACGACGTGCAGAAGAAACACAATCGGCAGGAAAATGCATAAAAATGTTACGGAACTGAATACCATGAAATACCCCTGTTACGGTTTGGTGTAACCGTAGTAATACTTATCTGTGTAGTTAGCCTGGCCGGGACGCGGGCCGTAGCGGCTGTCGGTATAGGTGTATGTTACCGCATCCAGCTCCGCCTGGCTCATTACCTTGGTGTTACGCATCGCGTCCACATACTTCCATGTGCCGCCGATGTAAACCGCGGTCCAGTTGTGTTCGGCATAGGAGTGCCCGCCGCCTTTGATTACTTTGGCTTCGTAGCCGGCAGCCCGGAGAACGAGCGTCATCAGGGATGCGTAATGCCAGCATGCTCCGCAGCCCTTATTCAGTCCTTCGATGGCAAGCGTGCGCGTACCCTTGCTGCCCGAAGAGTAATAACTATAATACGAAATTTTTCTTCTCACCCAGGCTGCAAGCGCCGAAACATCACGGCTTCCGACCTCGGTTTCGATGACATACTGGAGATACTCATCCAGGTTATCTTCGGTAATCGTACCGAAGCGGACGGACGCAACGCCGTTTCCGTCGACGTTGTAGACGCGGCCGCCGACCGTAATCTGCGTGTTGACCGCCAGCCTTCCGGTGGAATAAACGTAGCGCTGCTTTCCGCCGACCTTCTGCAGACCCTCTTTCGTAATCAGATAGCCGCTGTCGTTGAAGCCGAACAGAACACCGTCAATCCATACCGCGCCGACCGCAATCGTGCCGTCTTCATAGCAGTACATCTTGCCGCCGTCCGTCTGCCAGCCGGGGCTTAAGAATCCGCCGTTCGAAGCGAGATAATAGCGCTTTCCGCCGATATTCACGTTGCCGCGGAGCATCACTCCGTTCTCGCCGAAGTAATACTTCTTGCCGTCGACCGTCTTCCAGCCGGGCTGTGCGGTACCGTCTTCATTATAGTTTCCGAGCAGGCCGTTTACCTTCTGAAGGCCACCGGTCGGAACACCGTCCTCGTTCAGGAAATAATACTTGTCTTCAATCTTCGTGACGCCGGTCTGCAGGTAACCCTTGACATAGTACTGCTTTCCGAGTTCCGTCTCGACGAAACCGTCGTAATAAGCGCCGTCTTCCGCGAACATATAGGTCGTTCCGTCAATCTCCTGCTCGCCGACATACAGGATACCGCTCTTTGCGAAGCAGTATACCTTCTCTTCGATTGTCTGCCAGCCGGTCAGCATGACGCCGTCGTCGTCGAAGAAATACTTGCCGTCTTCACGGGTGACCCAGCCGCGCGCAAGGCGGTAGTCGTTTTCAAAGTAATAGGATTTGCCGTCAATCTGCTGCGGTCCTTTGACAAGTCCCTTGTCGGTACTGTAGAAGGAGCCGGTCTCGTCTTCAATCCAGCCGGACTGGAATGCGTTATCGATGAAATACCAGTCTGCGGATTCCGCAGAAGCGATTCCGTTCAGGACATCGCCTTCCTCGGTCAGGAAGTAATCCTTTCCGTCTATCGTAAGGCGGCCGTACTGCAGCGCTCCGTTCGGCTCGGAGGCATAATAACACATGTCTTCGGTCCGGATAAAGCCCTTCACGGCGTAACCGTTCCAGTCAAAATAATAACGGTCGTCATCAACGGTATAAAAGCCTGTCACCATCGTATAATCGTTCGGGCGGAAGTATCTCGTCCCTTTGTCATTTTTCGCCCAGCCCGCAAGGAGCCGGCCGTCCTCGGCGATATTGTAGACCTTGCCTTCAATCTCACGGAAGCCTGCCTCGACAAATCCGTGCGAATTCCGGTAATATGCGATTCCGTTCGCCATATAGAAACCGCGCTTTAACACGCCGTCCTGTTCGCAGAAATAGTATGCTTCCCCGTCAATGTCAATCGGTCCGGAAAGAAGACCGTCCTTCGAGGAATAATAGATGACTCCGTCCTTCTCGGCGGCGCCTTCGATCAGGTAGCCGTCGCTGTCGAACAGATACATCTTGCCGTCAATCCGCTGAAGGCCGGTCAGCTTCTTATTCTCGTTCATATAGAAGCGGCCGCGGGACGACTCGTGCCATCCGGTCAGGTAAGAATAATATAGCGCAAGATAAGCAATCACGAGCATGCTGCCGACAACCGCAAGCTGCAGAAATACGCGCGCGGATTTCTTGATCTTCTTACGTCGAAGCGCAAGGAACATCTCTTCTTCGGAAAGCGGCTCCTCGGAAAGGGACTCGTCCGCAGGCGTCTCCCCGGAAGGAGTCTCTTCCGGCGTTTCCGTTACGGAAACGGGTTCGTCAGTTGCTGCTTCCGAATTAACGGGTTCCGAAACATCCGGTTCTGCCGCTTCTTCCGAAACAGCAGTTTCCTCTTCGACCGTCTCCGAAACAGCTGCTTCGGCCGTCTCTGCCGTTTCTTCGGCAGTTTCCGATGTGACGGCTTCCGATTGTGCGGCTTCCGTAACGGCAACCTCCGTTACGGCGGCTTCAACAGCTGCTGCCGGGGTAATCTCTTCTGCCGGAGTTTCTTCCGCGGGAGCTTCCGGCTCCTCGGGAGACGACGAAGAACCCTCGGAGAGTTCCGGTTCTTCAGGAGCGGCGGAATCTTCCGTCAGTTCCGCTGCCTCCATAAGTTCCAGCTCCTCTTCCAGGGCTGCCGAGAGCCTGTCCGCGACGTGTCTTACCGGGTTTTCGGAAAGAATTTCGTCTGCAGAGCTCAGTTGTTCGGTTTTATCAATTTCTTCCGTCATCAAAACTCCGTAAAAATCGGTCAGATTTTGTAATTGGCAAATACATAATCCTTAATGCACGGGAACATGGCAGGGTCTTTATCCAGCTCAAAATGCCACCATTCCTGTTTGGCAACAAGCGGAACGAGTCCCGTTCCTTCCGTCATGATGGCATACAGTACTTTCGCGCCTTCCCCGTTGTACGTCATATCGCACCGGTAATCGAGCGTATGCATCTTTGTCTGCATCTCGACTTCCTCGCCGAGTTTCTCCAAAGAATCGTATTTCATAATCGTCAGATCAAGCGCAATGCCCTGATTATGACGGGAATTGTTGGCGATAAAGTATGCTTCGGTGTAATTCTTATCTAAGAATCCGTTGGCAAGCGTCCGCTTGATCTTCTTGTCCTTATCTTCGATTTCTTCCCGGAAGTAGCCGTTACCGGTCATCGCGGAATACACCTTCTTCGAGGTCGAATTCGGACGGTAAGCCTCGTAAATCAGCAGACAGTAGCCTTTTCCGAGTGCGTTCTTCTGTGCGGTAAGAAGCGTGATTGCGACATCCCATACCGCAGGCATCTGGTCCTTCGGACCGTAGTTCGGAAGCGCCTTGCCGGTGACTTCCTTTATCTCGTTATAACCGGTTGCTTTCAACGATTCCTTACCGTCCTTCGCGCGGAGCGGGTCATAACGGGTTTCGTCTTTGGACTTCACGTCCACTTCCATGCCGTTTCCGCCGCAGGTAAACAGCGACGAGTAGGCGTTGGTACGGTTATACTGAATGGAATACGGATTCGAGGCGGGATAAAGCATTGCCAGATCGACGAACATCGCGTTGGCAAGCACCCAGCCTTCCTTCTTCTCCTCTTTAACGGTCATGGATACATGGATGCTGTAACGGTTATTAAGACGCTCACAGACATAATTGCCGTCCTCGTCGGCAGTGATAATCATCTCGGTACCGCCCGGCACTTCACAGTCAATCGTTCCGAGCGCCACATCCGTATATAACGAGGTCGTGAATTGCGCCCAGCACCGGAGCCCGAGACATCCCTCAGGCGCCGTATAAGCGACCGACTTGTATTCGTCCCCGACCTTTAAAAACGCGTAAACGTTTTTGAACGGATCGCCGAAGTTTTCCTGCGCTTCCGGAGTAAACTGCATGATTTCGGACGACAGCGTCGCGAAATCCTCTTTGCGCGCGTCCACCATCGCCTCGTACTGTCTTCCGACAGCCAGACCGCCGATCGTAATCTTCGCTTCGGCAGTGGGAATCACGTGCCAGTCGGTCTCACCGGCTTCCCGGTAATGGAATATATAGTCCGCTCCTTCTCTTGTAAGCGGCCACGCAAACGTCGCGGTATGGCTGTTTCCGGACTCCACGCGGACTACAGGACGGACGGCCTCAGCGGAAACGATGCCCTCGCCCGAGAACGGTCCGAACGCGTCCGCCGTGCCGATGGAACGGACTTTGACATGATACGTAAAACCCGAATTGATCGGAATGAAACAGGTGGTATCCTGAGTGACAAGTTTCTCCCATTCGCCCTCTTCGGAACGGTAGCTGACTTCGTACCCGGATGCTCCGGCGACCTGTTCATAGCCGACCGTCAGCACCTCCGAAGTCGCGATAATATGATTGATTTCCGCAACTCCGTCCGGATCCCACGGTATCGGCGTGGGCGTGACAATCACGGTTCCCGTCGGCATCGGCTCGGTTCCCGGCACCGGTTTCTCTCCGAAAATCTTATTCACTGCACGCACCAGGAAAAAGATTCCCGTACCGAATACGGCAACGGCAATCGTTCCGATAATCAGATACCGGACCGCCATCTTCTTTCTTCTTGAACGTACGCTCATAATGACATTGCTCCTCCCCTGAATAATGTCTGGACCTCAGAACTTATTGAAAACTTGAATCAGCGAGCAGAATCTCCGTGACGCGGTCATTAGCTGCGAGAAATGTGATGCGCTTCTTTCCGGCGACATAAACGAGTCCCGCCATCGTCTGCTCGTGCGGATCACCGTATGCCGCTATTACATCCTCTTCCGTGGAGCCGACACCGATGCCCTTGGCCGTTGCCGCTCCGACATCGGAAAATGTGGCGCTGTACACGTATTGCTTTCCGTCAATCGTGACCGTATCGATATGGTAGCCCTTATAGTAATAGTTCACGTCATAACCGATCTGCAGACAGGATACGCCCTCGAGTTTCTCGATAATCTTTCCGAGCGACTCCTCCTTGCCGGTGAAGTCCATTCCCGGGCGGATCGTAACGCCCGAAACAATCACGGCGCAGTCATCTTCCGTAAAGGTCCCGGACGGATCGACCGTATGCGTAATCGTCGGATCGGCGGTCGGCGTCGGGCCTTCCGTAATCGTCGGCACTGCCTCCGTGATCTCCGGCGACGGCGTAGGCGTCGGGCTCGGTGCGTCGGTGTCAACATATTCCTTACTGTCGCCGACTCCTTTGCCGATTCCGAGAACGACTTTCTTGGCTCCGTCGTCCGTAACCGCACTCCTTTGTTGTCCGCATGCCGTGCAGAAAAGCATCACGATTGCAATGCCGAGCACAGCCAGACTTTTCTTATGCATTCTCCCCGCTCCTTCACAGCGATTTAATCATAGCATACCAATTTATAGTATAGCACAAAGCGCCGTCAAAGGCAAGTCCGCGTTATTCCCGCGCGGGCCGCCTCTGACGGCACTGGTATCGGTCTCATTTACGTTTTTACTGCCTCGGACAGCCTCCGCAGGCGGCGCAGCGGTCGAACTCATAAAACTCCGGCTGCGTAATCAGGCATATGGCCTGCGCGGCGATCCCTTCGCCCGTTCCGGTGAACCCGAGACCCTCTTCGGTCGTCGCCTTCACACTGACCTGATCAAGCTCTAAGCCGAGGTCAGAGGCAATATTCTCACGCATCTTCGTAAGATACGGCATCAGCTTCGGCTGCTGCGCGACAATCGTTGCGTCGATGTTCGAAACGACATACAGCTTTTCTGCGAGCAGTTCCCGGACTTTTCGAAGGAGCACGCGGCTGTCGATATCCTTGTAGGCCGCATCCTTATCCGGAAAATGCTGCCCGATATCCCCGAGCGCGGCTGCTCCGAGCAGCGCGTCCATCACCGCATGTAACAGCACGTCCGCATCCGAATGCCCGAGCAAACCCTTTTCGTACGGTATTTCGACTCCGCCGAGTATCAGTTTTCTGCCTTCCGTAAGGCGATGCACATCATATCCGGTTCCGATTCTCATCACTCAAAAAACCTCTGTATCTGCTGCTTTTTACTTTCCGTGATAATGGTTTCGTAGATTGCCGCGACAATCTCCTCATATTCCGTTCCAGCTAACTGACGGACGCGGCGTCTTATGAAATCCTCCCGCATCTGGTCATAAACCGGGATATTCTGCTTCTTCTTCCGTTCCGCCATCTCGTCCACCCGGGCGATGTACTCGGCCACGTTGCGCA
>CAMZEW010000030.1:0-15200 GCA_947305875.1 uncultured Lachnoclostridium sp. | reverse complement strand
CCTGTCCGATCAGCGAGTAGCCTTCCTTACCGATACCGGTATCATAGAACAGTTCCTGCACGTCCCGAAGACGGCACTCCGCACCGTTGATCAGATACTCGCTCTCGCCCGAGCGGTACACGCGGCGTCCGACGACAACTTCGTCGTAATCAATCGGAAGCCAGTGGTCGGTGTTGTCAAGCGTCAGCGCCACATAAGCGAACCCGAGCGGTTTTCTTGTCTCGGTTCCGGCAAATATGACATCCTGCATGCTGCTTCCGCGAAGCTGCTTGGCACTCTGCTCGCCGAGTACCCAGCGGACCGCGTCGGCAACGTTACTCTTACCGCTTCCGTTCGGACCGACTATGCCGGTGATCCCGGGCTTGAAGGTGAACACGATTTTATTGGCAAATGCTTTAAAGCCGTGCACTTCAATGCTTTTCAGATACATCGCTGCCGCTCCTTTCGGTTAATGTGCGGATGGCCTTTCTGGCCGCTTCCTGCTCGGCTCCCTTCTTCGAGGTACCGGTTCCGACGGCGAATTTCTTACCGGCAATCCGTAGCTCCACCGTGAAACTCTTCATATGAGCCGGCCCTTCTTCGCCGATCAGCAGATATTCCGGCATACAGCGGAATTCGTTCTGCGTAATCTCCTGCAGATAAGTCTTGCTGTCCTTAAACAGCCTTGCGTCGTCAAGCTTCGCAAGCGCCATATCGCGGACGAATTTCCCTGCGGGTTCCAGCCCGCCGTCGAGATAGATGGCGCCGATTACCGCTTCAAAGGCATCCGAAAGGATGGAATCGCGGTTCCGTCCGCCGGTCATATCCTCGCCGCGGCCCAGACGCAGGTACTCGCCGAGACCGATGTCCCGCGCGCAGTACGCAAGCGAAGGCTCGCACACGAGACTCGCGCGGAGCTTGCTCATGCTGCCCTCCGGCATGTCCTTATGCGCTTCGAAAATGAACTCACTCGTCACAAGTTCCAGGACGGCATCTCCCAGAAACTCAAGCCGCTCGTTGAAGCTGATCTCACCCTTGCGGCGACTGAATTCATTTGCGTAAGAGCTGTGCGTCAGCGCCGTCAGCAGAAGCTCCCGGTCACGGAACACATAGCCTGTCTTTTCTTCCAATTCTTTCAAATCCATGGAATCACCTCAACTCCCGCCCCGGCATGCCGGAAGCGGTTTTATAAACCGGTTACGAAAGACCGAGAAGGTCCGAAACCCGGTTGTAAAGTGCGCCGACAGTCTGCGGCGCGTAGCCGCTCAGAATGTCGCTCACCTCAACGGAGAACACGTCCTCAATCTCCGTAATAATGCGATATACGTCCAAAGAATCCGCTCCGAGATCATCGAAAAAGGAGGAATCCATATGTACGTCTTCCGGGCGGATCTGCAAAATCTCCGCCACGATATCCCTGATCTTATCCCATTCCATAGTTTACTCCCCGGGCTTCCCCGTATCAGTCTTCCGCGCTTTCTCTTCCGCCTTCCGTTCCCAACTCCGCGCGGATCTTATCCTCGATATGCTGATCGACAAATGTGATGCACTGAAGCAGCGAATTGCGAATCTCTACGGCCTTCGAACTGCCGTGCGTCTTCACGACAAGCCCGTTCAGTCCGAGCATCGGCGCGCCGCCGTGTTCGGAGGTGTCAAACGCGCTCAACGTCTTCTTCAGCGCGGGCTTCGCGAGTGCGCCGCCGATCTTGCCGCGGACGGAACTCATCATGCCCTCTTTGATCTTCTTCATGAGCGTCTTCGCAAGGCCCTCGGTAAGCTTTTAGATGACATTGCCGACAAATGCCTCGCATACGATGACATCGGCCGCGCCGCTCGGGATATCCCTGGCTTCCACGCTTCCGATGAAGTTGATATCCTTCCGTTCCTTAAGGAGCGGATACGTATCCTTTACGAGCTGGTTGCCCTTCTCTTCTTCAACGCCGATGTTTACGAGTCCGACCGTCGGATTCTTGATGCCGACCACATGTTCCATGTAAATGGAACCCATCTTCGCAAACTGCACGAGCTGGGACGGCTTCGCGTCCACATTGGCGCCGCAGTCAATCAGAAGCGACACGCCTTTCTCGGTCGGAATCAACGGAGCAAGCGGGGTTCTCTCAACACCGCGGATCCGTTTGATATAGATGACGCTTCCGACAAGAATCGCACCGGTGCTTCCCGCCGAAACGAACGCGTCGGCTTCGCCCTTATGGACGAGGTTCATCGCTACGACAAGGGATGAATCGCGCTTCGTACGAACCGCGTAAACAGGAGCCTCGTTAAAACCGATTTCCTCGGTGGCGTTGACCACCGAAAGACGGTCCTCCGGGTATTCCTGTCCTTCGAGTTCCTTCCGAATGGCTTCTTCGCGTCCGACCAGGTACACGAACAGTTTTTCATTGTCGCGGAGCGCCCACAGCGCGCCTTTTACAATCTCGCCGGGGGCGTTGTCGCCGCCCATCGCGTCCAGTGCCACACGCACCAAATCTCCCATAAAAGCCTCCATGCACCGTTCTTAGAAAAAGAATAGGGCACAATGGGAAAATCCCATTGTGCCGCCTGTTCCCATGTGTATCATCCGAATTATTCAGCGTCTGCGGGAGCGGTCGTTACCGTTTCTTCCGCTGCGGGAGCTTCCTCAACCGGAGCTGCTTCCTCTGCGGGAGCTTCCTCGGCAGGAGCCTCTTCCGTTACGACAACTTCCTCTTCGGGCTCCTCAAGCGTTCTCATGCTGATGCTGATCTTCTGGTCATCCGGGCGGACATCCAGAATCGTCGCCTCGATTTCCTGACCGATCTTCAGAACATCGCTCGGCTTCTCCACGCGCTTACGGGAGATCTGCGAAACATGCAGGAGCGCATCCACGCCCGGATAGATTTCAACAAATGCGCCGAAATCCGTCATGCGGGCAACCTTACCGGTTACAATCGTGCCGGGAGCGAAACGCTCTTCCGCATTCGCCCAGGGATTCTCATCGGCGAACTTCGCGCTGAGTGCAATCTTATCGTTCTTAATGTCCTTAACAAATACGCGAACCGTGTCACCGGCCTTGTAATGCTTCTTCGGGTTTCCGATACGTCCCCAGGACATCTCGGAGATATGAAGCAGGCCGTCGATTCCGCCGATATCAACGAAAGCACCGAAATCGGTAACGTTCTTAACAACGCCCTCGATTACGTCACCGGGCTGGATGCGCGACAGCGCCTCTTCCATGGCGGCTTTCTTCTGCTCGGTAAGGAGCACGCGGCGGTTACCGATAATGGAACGCTTCTTCGGATCGTAGTCGGTAATCAGGAAGGAAATTTCCTGGCCCTGGTACTTCGTAAGATCCTTCTCAAAGGTATCCGAAACAAGGCTTGCGGGAATGAACACGCGGCACTCGTCAACGAGCGCGGTGATACCGCCCTTTACAACCTCGGAAACCTTCGCGGTAACTACGGTTTTATTCTCAAACGCATCCTGAAGAATCTGGCTGGTACGGTCCGCAGCGAGTCTCTTGCGGCTCAGAAGAACCTGTCCCTCACCGTCATTCACCTTCAGAATCTTAACGGCGATCTTGTCGCCTTCCTTGACAACCTCGCGGAGATCTGCGATCGGCTGACTGGAATATTCGCTCTTCGACAGAATGCCATCCGCTTTGTATCCGATGCTAAGGGCGATTTCGTCTTCCTTAACGCGGATCACTGTGCCTTCCACTACCTCTCCGTTATGTATTGTCTTAAAACTTTCTTCTAACATCTGTTCAAAATTTTCTTCGGCCATTCGATTTTGAACCTCCTCAATGATATTTCTTGGGGTAGATGCACCTGCTGTAATACCTACTAAGCGATAAAATGGAAACGCAGTGAAAACCGGATCACGGGCCGATTGCACGTAGTAGGTGGACGGGCATTCCTGCCGGCAGATTTCGTAAAGTTTCCGCGTGTTGGAACTGCTTTCGCTTCCGATTACCACCATGGCATCACACTCGCCTGCCAGACGCCGCGCCTCGGTCTGTCTCTCCTCCGTGGCATTGCAGATAGTATTTACCACACTATCGTTCCTATCATACCCTAAATTTTCGAAAAATGCAATAATTGATTTGAATTTATTGAAGTTAAAGGTCGTCTGCGAAACGATGCAGATTTCTTTCGGAAGTCTCCCCGCAACCTGCTCTGCTTCTTCGACGGAAGCAATCGCAATCGCAGGGCATACGCACCACCCCATAATCCCCTGCACTTCGGGATGAGACGCGTCTCCGCAGATGATGATCTGCTTCCCCGCAAGGCTCTCGCGCTCGGCGATTTGATGAATTTTCTTAACAAACGGACAGGTGGCGTCGGAAACCCTTACCTTTCCCCCGGTTTCCGCCTCGCGCCGTTTCATATGCTCGTGAACGGCTCTCGATACGCCGTGCGACCGGATTACGATTGTTCCTTCCGTAACACCGTCAATCTCCGCCTCGTCATGAAGAATTCTTACGCCCCGTCCGTTAAGGTCCGCAACGACCGATTCGTTATGGATGATCGGGCCGTATGTATAGACCGGAAGGCAGTCTCCTTCCGTCAGGTCGAGAACCGTTTTCACGGCCCGCTCGACGCCGAAACAGAAGCCTGCGGTTTTGGCAAGACGGGTTTTCACCGGTTATACTCCCTTTCCGAGTTTCTCTTCGATAATGCGGATCATCGCATCCTCGACCTCTTGTATCGTCATGTCCGAAGTGTCTAAAAGTACTGCGTCTTCGGCGCGGCACAGCGGCGCATGCTCGCGGTGCATGTCGCGGTAATCGCGCTCCGCGATATCCTTGGCGACCTGCTCGTAATCGGCTTCGATGCCCTTCTCGGCATACTCCCTGACGCGGCGTCTCGCACGCTCCTCAATCGAAGCGGTCAGGTACACCTTCACCTGCGCGTTCGGCAGCACGTTCGTACCGATGTCGCGGCCGTCCATAACGACGTTCTTCGTCTCGGCAAGCTTCCGCTGCAGGTCGGCCATCTTGTCGCGGATGTCCTTATTCACGGACGATGCGCTTGCCATGTTGCCGACCTCTTCGGTGCGGATCAGGCCGCTCACATTTTCCCCGAATAAAAGCACCTGCTGCACGCCGTCCTTGTAATCGATCGTCACGTCCGCTTCCCTGCCGGCTTTCGAAATCGCTTCCGAATCGTCCGCGGAGATTCCCTTCCGAAGCAGGTATAAAGCGATGGTCCGGTACATTGCGCCGGTATCCACATAGATGTATCCCATCCGCTTGGCAACCGCCTTCGCAATCGTGCTCTTGCCGGCTCCCGCCGGTCCGTCAATGGCAATATTGATTGTCATGGGTATTCCGGTCTCCTTTTTGGTTTTCTTTCTGGTTCCTTTCATGCCTTTTCCCTCATTGTCTTCGTCCGAAACGGCGCCTGCGAGATATCCGGTGCTCCACGCAATCTGCAGATTGAATCCGCCGGTCATCGCGTCAAGGTCGAGTACCTCGCCCGCGAAACGGAGCCCTTTGACAATCCGCGATTCCATCGTGGACGGATTGATTTCCTTTACGTTAACGCCGCCCTTCGTGACGACGGCTTCGTTGTAGCCGCCGGTTCCGGTTATGCTGAGCGGAAAGCCTTTAAGCGCCCCTAGAAGCGCCTGCCGCATCTCCCTCGTGACGTCGCCCGCCTTCGTCTCCGGACGGATTCCCGCAGCCGTAAGAAGCGGCGTTACAAGCGACGCGGGGACAAGCGTCCCGGCGATTGTATTCATCTGTTTGGTACCTGCGTAACGAAGTTCGCGGATCAGCCGTTCATCGAGCTTTTCATCGGAAAGCGCCGGCTTTAAGTCAATGAAAAGCGTGCTTCCCGTAAGGCTGTCCCCGCAGGCTCCGGTTGCCGAAAGAACGACCGGACCGCTGACGCCTTTATGCGTGAATAAAAGCTCGCCGAAATCCTCGTAAAGCGCCTTTCCGTTCTTTATGAAACGGACACCGATGTTCCGAAGCGAAAGTCCGGCAAGCTCTGCGCAGAAGCTTTCCTGCGCATTTAGCGAAACAAGTGAAGGCGTCAGCCTCGTCACCGTATGGCCGGCTTCCTTCGCGAAGCGGTAGCCGTCTCCGGTCGAACCCGTCGACGGATACGAAAGCCCGCCCGTTGCGACAATCAGCACGTCACAGGGAATCGTCTCGCCGTGCTTCATCGTAACGCCGGTCACCTTCGCCTTGTAAGCGTTCTTCGAACCGGCATCTTCATACGGCTCCGTGAGAATCCCGCTCACCTCGGCGCGGAGTCTTACGCTCACGCCGAGCCGCTTCATCGCGTCCGAAAGCGCCTTCGTGACGTCGGACGCATGATCCGAAACCGGGAACGCGCGGTTTCCGCGCTCCACCTTGACGGGCATCCCGTTCGTTTCGAAAAATGTGACCGCATCCTCGTTCGAAAACGCGGAGAACGCGCTGTAGAAAAAGCGCGGATTGCTTACGATGTTTTGAAAGAATTCCTCCCGGCTGCAGGCGTTAGTAAAGTTACACCGACCTTTTCCGGTGATGTAGATTTTCTTTCCGAGCTTCTCATTTTTCTCAAGAAGAAGGACGCTGTGTCCGGACTGTGCCGCCGAGCAGGCAGCCATCATGCCGGCTGCGCCCCCTCCGATGATTACTGCCTTACTCATGCTTATCGGTGAGAATCCAGCGGTTCTGCCAGATGTAGACAACAAGGCTTGCGACGGTCAGAATCAAAGCAAGCCACATGGCAACCCATCCGAATGCGTCGGCAATCATGAAGATGATTCCGTCATAGTCCTCGTTGGCCGTGAAAAGAAGCAGCATACACATGACCATCTGCACGACCGTCTTGACTTTGCCGAGCCAGCCTGCGGCAATGACAACGCCCTTGTCCGAAGCAATCAGACGAAAACCGCTGATGATAAAGTCACGCGCCATAATGATTGCGACGATGACCGCCGGAATCTTGTTGAACTCAATCAGAAGGATCAGCGCCGTGCACACAAGAATCTTGTCCGCAAGCGGATCCATGAATTTTCCGAACGTCGTCACCATATTGTATTTCCGCGCGATGTGGCCGTCCAGAAAATCCGTAAAACTCGCAATCGCGAACACCGCAAGCGCGATGAAATTGTAATACGGAATCTGCGGTACCATCAGAAGAAACACGAATACCGGGATCATAAAAACGCGGAACATTGTCAGTTTATTCGGCAGATTCATACACCATCTCTCCCATCAAATCATATTCCTTTGCGCCGGTAATCTTAACCCGCACAAGGTCTCCGGACAGCAGCTCCCTGCCGGCCGTAAAGTAAACGAGTCCGTCAATCCCGGGCGCGTCCATATAGGTCCGTCCGACCGTAACGCCCTCCTCGGGAAGAACCCCGTCCACAAGCACATCGAACACCTTTCCGATGCACTTCTTTCCGTACTCTTTGCAGATGTCCCGCTGCAGGCGCATGATTTCGTTCCTGCGGCGCTCCTTCACGCGTTTCGGAACGCGCCCCGGCATCTTCGCGGCCGCCGTTCCTTCCTCGGGCGAGTACGGAAACACGCCGAGGCGGTTGAATTTCATTCTTCCGGCAAATGAGGACAG
Organism: uncultured Lachnoclostridium sp.; assembly: GCA_947305875.1. GTDB lineage: Bacteria > Bacillota > Clostridia > Lachnospirales > Lachnospiraceae > ISDg. The sequence continues at coordinate 7,668 of CAMZEW010000030.1, read as the reverse complement.
CTCCTTATAGTCCTCTTCGGTCTCGCCGGGGAAACCGGTTATTAAAGTTGTCCGAAGAGTAATCCCCGGAAGCTCCTTACGAAGCTTTCTGATGAGCGCTTCGAGATCCTTTCTTGTTGTGCGGCGTCCCATTTTCCGCAGAATCGGATCGGACGCGTGCTGGATCGGAAGGTCTAAATACCGGCAGATCTTCGGCTCGTTCTTCATCACTTCGATGAGCTCGTCCGTGATTTCCTCCGGATAGCAGTAAAGCACGCGAATCCGCACGATTCCGTCAATCCCGCAAAGCTTCGTCAGCAGTTCCGGAAGGGCCTTATGTCCGTACAAATCGACGCCGTACAGAGTCGTCTCCTGCGCGACGAGAATCAGTTCCTTCGTGCCCGCGCAAGCGAGGTATTCCGCCTCCTTTAAAAGCCGTTCCATCGGAACCGAACGGTACGGGCCGCGGATTTTCGGAATGATGCAGTAGGTGCAGCATTTGTCACAGCCTTCCGCAATCTTCAGATGCGAGACGTAGTTTCCCGTGGAGATAAGCCGGGCCGCATCGGGGTCGGGCAGGTAGGAAAGGTCGCGCTTTAAAACCTCGTAGTCCTTCGATTCGATTGCCTTAACAATTTCTTCGTATGCGGTCGTTCCGACAACCGCGTCCACCTCGGGAAGCTCCGAACGGATTTCGTCCGCGTAGCGTTCCGCAAGGCACCCGGTAATCACAAGCCGCTTAAGTTTTCCGGTTTTTTTGTAATCCGCCGTTTCGATGATGGTCCGGATGCTCTCCTCCTTCGCATCGTGAATGAAACAGCAGGTATTGATGATGATTGCTTCGGCTTCCGCTTCGCTGTCGGTCATCTCGTGACCGGCGTCCCTGAGAAGCCCGCCCATCTTCTCGCTGTCCACAAGATTCTTGTCGCAGCCGAGCGAAATCAGACAAACCTTCACTTTATTTCCTCACTTCTTACGACGTTGCACATCAGCATCGCGATCGTCATCGGGCCGACGCCGCCGGGTACCGGTGTAATCGCGGAAGCAACCGGCTCCACGCTTTCAAAATCCACATCGCCGCACAGTTTGTTGTCCTCGTTCCGGTGGATTCCGACATCAATGACAACGGCGCCTTCCTTCACGTATTCGGCCGTGATGAATTTCGGCTTTCCGATTGCAACGACGAGAATGTCCGCGCGCTTCGTGACTTCGGAAAGATTCTTCGTTCTCGAATGGCAGACCGTAACGGTTCCGTTCTCCCGAAGAAGCATGGCTGCCATCGGCTTTCCGACGATGTTGCTGCGGCCGATTACCACGCATTCCTTACCGGCAATCGTAATGCCGGAGCGCTTTAAGAGCTGAATGACACCGGCCGGGGTGCACGACTCAAAGCCTTTGTCGCCGATCCAGAGACGTCCTACGTTGACCGGATGGAAGCCGTCCACATCCTTGTCGGGATCGATTGCAAGAAGCACCTTGTCTTCGCAGATTCCCGCAGGAAGCGGAAGCTGTACAAGAATGCCGTTCACGTCGTCCCGCGCGTTTAACTCTTTGATCAGCGAAAGCAGCTCCTCTTCGGTCGTCTCGGCGGGAAGCTCGTAAGCAAGCGAACGTACGCCGATGTACTCGCACGCCTTCTTCTTGTTGCCGACATAGACCGTCGAAGCCTTATCGTCGCCGACCTGGATAACCGCAAGCGTCAGTTCCTTTCCTTCCGCCTTGAGCGCGGCAACCTTCTCCTTAAGTTCGTCCTTGATTTCCGCAGAAATCTTTTTTCCGTCAATCAGAAATGCCATGGTATGTCTCCTATCTTAATAGAATCACTGTAAAGAATATAACAAGTACAGAAGCATTGCAAGCAAACCTGCGCAAAATGCCAAAAGTCCGTACGAAAGACTTCTCGTAATCAGTTTCGCGGTCTCGCTCGCATCGTCGAGTCCGCGGTTTACAATCTCGGTATAATTCTTCTGCTGCGCCACGGGCTTTCGAAGCAGCTTACTCTTAAATGCGACGAAAGCGGTGAGGAAGCCGCCGAGTGTCTTACTGATGCGCCGCGTCGCGGACAGCGTTGTCGTCTCGCAAACCGGCTTCAATACGGTTCTCGTCGTTCCGGTCACAAGGAGCTCCGGAATACGGTCAAGAAGGCCTGCAATCCGCTTGCAAAGCCCGAATACGCCGCGCGCAACTGCCGTAACAAACCGCTCTAAGATCCGGCATAACGTACCGAGCACGTTCGGAAGGAACGTAAGAAGAACCGGCCGGTACAGCATGTTCTCAAGATCCAGCTTCGCAGGGAATCGGTTCACATAAACAGGTTCGTTCTTCGGTACCCGTTTGGTGATTGCTTTCTTCACGGCGAACTGCCAGAGAAGCAGGCCGATTACTAACGATATGGCAGCACCCTTCACATTTTCCGCGGTAAATGTGCGGAACGGGTCTTCTCCCGTGGACGAATAAGCCGTGATGATCGCACCGCGTCCCGCAAGCGGGAGCATCAGGTACTCGGGAAGCGTTCCGGCAAGGTAAATCAAAGCAGCCGGAACGGTCAGAAGAATCTTTAAGGAACGCGGCATGTAGTCCGTCTTCAGGCTGTTGAACGCTTCCACTTCCTTCGAAGGCCTCCGGAAGAACAGAATCACGAAAAGCTTCAGCATGTAAGCAATCGTGCAGCCGCCGGCAATCAGGAAGAGAATCTCCGCGATCTTATAAAACCACAGTCCGCTCTCCTCAAAGCAGAGGACAAGCGACTCGTGAAGCATCGATTTCGAAACGAATCCCGACAGGCCGGGAATGCCCGCGATGCCGAGCGTTGCCAGAAGAAAGATGATCATGAACCACGGTCTTCCGACGCCGAAACCGCGGATTTTATTGAGGTCACGCGAATGCAGGTTCTTTACGACGACACCAGCGCAGAGAAACAGAACGAGCTTGAACAGCGAGTGGTTCCCCATATGAAGAAGCGCTCCCTGCACGCCGAGCCACTGCTCTCTCTCCAGTATGCACATCGTGCCTGCGCCGACGAGGATAAACCCGATCTGCGATACGGACGAGCATGCGAGGATGTGTTTCATGTCGACGGAGAAAAGCGCGCCGACGGCACCGATCAGCATCGTACAGAGCGCGATGACAAGAATCACCTGGCCGAACCGGACGTCACCAAGGAACACTCTTCCGGTGAGAATCAGAATACCGTACATGCCGGCCTTCGTCAGAATGCCCGAAAGCAGTGCCGAAGCGGGCGCCGGGGCAACCGGGTGCGCCTTCGGAAGCCAGATGTGAAGCGGGAAAGCACCCGCCTTCGCACCGAACCCGAACAGAAGGCAGAAGCCGGCGATGCGAATCTCCTTTTGCCTAACGCCGTTTCCGCATACGTTCGCAAGTTCCCGGATGTCAAGCGTGCCGAGTGTCGTATCAAGAAGGAACAGCCCCATTAACATCACGAGACCGCCGATTACCGCAACCGCGAGGTAGGTTTTCGAAGCCCGCACCGCTTCCTCATCCTCTTCCTGAACAACCCAGACGTACGAAGCAAGCGACATGATTTCAAAGAACACGAAGGTTGTATACAGATCCGCGGAAAGGAATACGCCGAGCGTCGCGCCGAGTGTTAACAGCGTATAGAAATAATAGCGTCCGCGGTTCTCCTCGCCCTTCATGTACCAGAGCGCAAACGCCGACGAAACGGTCCATGCGAAGGCCGTCATGATGGCGTAAAGAGCGCGGAAACCGTCCACGCGGAAATTAAATCCGCGCCCGCAGATATCCGAAACGGAGCAGACAACAGCACCGTTTAAAAGCGCCGATACGGAGTAGAAAGCAATTCCGGCAAGCGTCACGAAAGAAAGCCCGAGAAATGTGACGTTCCCGCACGTTACAAGCTTACTCTTCTGTTTTTTCTCACCCAAAGCAACCAGTCCGCGGCTCAAAAAAGCGCCGAGCATCGGAAGCAGAATCAGGATGAAAACAGCAACGGTTCCTTCCATAACAACTCCGAAAACAAGAATTCTATAATAATCCTGCCGCGACCTTCTCAATCATCCGGGCAAGCGGTCCCGAACATAAGCCGATTGCGGCAATCGCCAAAGCAAGAATCAGAAGCGGAACGCACATCCGGACGCCCGGTCTTTCGCCGGTATCCGTAAGCGGCACCGACTCCGACTCGTCCGAAGCGTAGCTCGGCAAGGCTTTCGCGGCATCCTCCGTAACAGTGCCCTCTTTCGTTACGGGCGTCCATGCCCGGATTACAAGCTGCATGATGTATGCTGCCGTCAGAAAAGCGGAAATCATCACCGCGCCGAGTCCGATATACGAAAACGCGGTTCCGCTCTGCACCGCCGCCTGGGCGATGTACCATTTGCTGATGAAACCGCAGAACGGCGGAATGCCGATCAGGGCAATTCCGGCAACGGTATAGACCGACAGAATGACGGGCATCCTCCGGGCGATTCCGTCCATCTCCCACAGGTACTTGCGTCCGGTCTTCACCATGATCGCGCCGACGCAATAGAACAGCGTAATCTTCATCAGACCGTGGCACACCAGATGGAGAAGCGCTCCGGTAAGTCCTGCTTCGCTCATCAGTGCCGCGGCGAAGATAATATACGAAAGGTTGCTGACCGTCGAGTACGCGAGGCGGCGCTTCACATGCTGCTCACGGACCGCCTTGACGGAGCCGTACACGATTGTCACCGCGGCAGCAGTCAGAATAATCTTCTGCGCGACCGACCCCGAAAGGAACGACGTGCCGAAGCTGTAATAGGTAATCCTTATAATCGCGAACGCGCCGGCCTTCACGACCGCCACCGCATGCAAAAGCGCGGTAACCGGCGTCGGCGCAACCGAAGCCGTCGGAAGCCAGCCGTGCACCGGGAACAGTGCCGCCTTCACGCCGAAGCCGAACACGGCGAGCGTGTAGATCAAAAGAAGGAACGTCCCGTGCTTGGCGATTGCCTGCTCCGAAAGCACGCCGCCGTAGGTAAAATCAAGCGTATCCCCGAGCGTCAGAATCGCGACAAAGCCGAGGAAACCGAATGCCGCTCCGCCGAACGAATACTTCATGTACTTCCGGGCGGCGACGACCGATTTGTGATCGAGCTCATGCATCACGAGCGGAATCGTCACAATCGTTAAGAGCTCATAGAACATGTACATCGTAAGCAGGTTGCCGGCAAATGCGATGCCGCACGTCACGCCGTAGGTCAACGTATAGAACGAGAAAAACGCGTTCTGACGGCTGTGCTCCATATATTCAAACGCATAAAGAACCGCAAGCGGCCAAAGAAACGCAATCAGTCCGGAGAAAACCATGCCGCAATCGTCCAGCCGGAACCGGATTTCGAGAATGCCGGCGAGTTTCAGCGTGAGGTCCTGCTCTCCGGACGGGAACCAAAGGAGCGCACCGACCGCAGCCGAAGTCAGAAGCGTCACCGAAAAGACGAAGAGGTTTCTTCGCCGGGTGCTCTGAATCGGATGCAGCAGCATCACCGTCCCGCAGATTAACGGAACGAGGATGGGGATTAACATGACATAAGCGCTCATTACTTCATTCCTACAAAGATGGATTCAATCACATTCCGAACCGCTTCCGTAAGCGGATTCGGGAACAGACCGAGTACAAACGCCGCAATCGAAAGGATTACAAGCGGGGTTAACAGAAAGATCCGTTTCTTTCCGGCAGACTGCTCGGAAGGTTCTTCCGCCGGTTCTTCACTCTTCTCACCGTCCGTCTCCTCTTCCTTCTCCTTACCGAAGAATGCGTCCGCGGAAACCGTAAGCAGATAGCCTGCGGTAAGCAGCGCGCTGATTAGAAGGACGACCGGTGCAAGCCACCCAAAAACAGGCATTCCGGTTTCGACCGCGCCGGTGGCGAGATACCATTTGCTGATAAAACCGCACATCGGAGGGATGCCGACAAGCGCGAGGCCCGCAACGGTGAAACAGGTCATCGTGACGGGCAGCTTCCGCCCGATCCGCTTCATCTGATCCGCTCTCGTCTTTCCGGTCACGAAGATAACCGAACCGACGCTTAAGAACAGAAGGTTCTTGACAACCGAGTGGAAAACCATATGAAGAATTGCGCCGAGAAGCGTCACGTTCGAAAGCATATAGATTCCGGTCAGGCAGTAGGAAACCTGGCTGACCGTGGAATACGCAAGGCGTTTTTTGAGCACTTTCTCGCGGTAGGCAAGCATCGAACCGAGGAACACTGTTGTCAGAGACAGCGTCAGAAGCGCGTCCGTGACCCACGTCTCTGCAAGCGAAGCCGGGCAGATTGTGTAGTAAAGCACGCGGATCGTGAAAAGCAGTCCCATTTTCGTGATGTTGCCGGACAGAAGCGCCGAAGCGGGCGCCGGAGCGACCGGATGCGCTTTCGGAAGCCATCCGTGCAGCGGGAACATGCCTGCCTTGCACGCAAGACCGATTAACATCAGGAATACGACGGTAAGAAGCACCGTATTATCCTCTGCGATTGCGATATGACCGCCCGGAACATAGGCAAGGATGCCGCCCTCTCCGTCCGCTGCCGCCTCACGGCTTAAGAAGAAGATGCCGCACAGACCGAGGAACGCGCCCGCAACCGAGTAGAACAGATATGTCATGCCCGCGGACACCGCTTCCCTCGTCTGCTCGTGAAGCACAAGCGGAAACGTCACAAGCGTCATGATTTCATAGAACAGATAAGTTGTGATCAGGTTTCCGGAAAAGCATACGCCGAGCACCGCGCCGAACGAAAGCAGTGAGAAAATCTGATAGCGTATCTCATTTTTCTGATGGTCCATATAGGCAAATGAGAACCATGTCGAAAGGAGCCACATCACGGCCGTAACCGAAGCGAAAATCAGCGCGGTCCCGTCCGAACGGAAATAAATCGGAAAGCGGTCCGAAATCAGGTCAAACGCCCGGAAGGAAAGGGTATCCGAAAGGACAACCGCAAGTACCGAAAGCCCTGCTGCCAGAACAAAACAGAACGTCCCGATGCGTATTGCTTTTTTGTAGCGCGGATTCTCCTCGGAGGCGGATTCTTTCGGATAATAAAACCGCATCGCCAAGAGATTCAGCGCACCGAACGCCGGAAGCAGAACCGGCAGAAGCAAAATCCAATTCATCGTACGCACTCCTTTCAGGAAAACTGGCTGAGGCCGCGGGAAATCCAGTCGAATATAGGGTTACTGAGAATTCCGAGAACCAAAACAATCACAACGAAAACAAACATCGAAAAGCGGTAAGAAAAGCCCGTCCGGAACCCGCTGTCCCGGTACTGTTCGTTCATATCGGGCGTGTAAACGCTGATCGTCATCCGGATGAAATACATCGCGTTCAAAACGGTACTGATTGCCAGCGCAATCAACGTGACAATCTCTTTCGCGGTCGACGCGCCGAGGGCCGCCTGCGCGAAGTAAACCTTCGAGGTGAATCCGGCGAAAATCGGGATGCCTACCATCGACAGCGAGCCGACGACAAATCCGACGCCGGCCGTCCGGTTTCTTATTCCGGAACCGCGGATGTCACGATAGTTCATGCTTCCGCCCGACACTTCGGAAAGGCCGTTCGCAGAAACGAAAAGCATCGATTTCGCCGAAGCGTGCGCCAGAATGTGGAATACCGAAGCGACCATTCCGGCTTCGACGCCGAGCCCGAAGCCCATATAGATGTATCCGATCTGCGCGATTGAGGAGAAAGCGATCATCC
>CAMZEW010000029.1:0-15339 GCA_947305875.1 uncultured Lachnoclostridium sp. | reverse complement strand
TGCTCTGCTTGGTCGCATACGAAACCGCGGTGAACATGCCGAACGCGGCGGTATAGACAAAGTATTCCGTATTGAACACAGCCATGTCGCACGGAAAGATCATGCCTTCCCTGCCGAGTTTCGCGCCTTCCACAAGGTCCTTCGGCATCTTCAGAGAGTTTCCGAAGTCGTTCGTGCTGCCTGCGGGCAGGTAAAGAAGCGGTACGCGCTTCCCGAGCGTGCTGACCGAAAGGATGCCGTTAATGACTTCATGAAGCGTGCCGTCGCCGCCGGAGCAGATGATACGCTTACACAGGCCCTCACGAAGGTACGTCTTCACGCTTTCCTGCGCATCGCCGTGCTTCTTCGTCGGGCTCAGCACAAGGTCGCAGTTTTCGTCAAAAAGTTCTTTGACAATCTCGCTCAGTTTGACCTGTACTTTACGCTTGCCGGCATTCGGGTTGTAGATGAATACAATCTTCTCTCGCATGTAATTTCCTCCGAAGAACGCACCCGGATTCGTCACCCGGGCGGTTCACACACTGACACAGATTATATTATACTACAAACGAATCGATTTTTGAAGAGCAAAACTGTAAATATATATATCTTTTACATTTTCCGAAGTGCCTCTCCGGATGGCGTCCGCGTAATACAAAAGCTGCGTTTTGTAACGGTTTACGAGAAATGTGCCGTCGTCGCCTTCGGGTACCCGGTCGGTCTTATAATCGACCAGCACGAAACCGTCCTCTTCGAGGAACATCGCGTCGATGATTCCCTGTACGAGAACCGTCTCGTCCGGATCGTACGACGGGTCGACCGAATCGGCCGAAACGCTCATGACAAATGCCTGCTCACGCCTGAGTTTTCCGCGCTCCGCGGCCCGCTTCATGCGGAGGCCGAGTTCGCTTTGATAGAACGCGGAAAGCTTCTTAAACGAGATCAGTTCGATCAGGTCCTTCGGGATAAACCCGGCTTTCACCAATTCCTCCGTTTCGATGAGGCTGTCTTCTTCGCTTCCGTCTCTTTGATAGTCATGCAGCTCGAGAATTCTGTGATAATACGTACCTCGAAGCGCTCCGTTCAGGTTTCCCGCTTCCTCATGCGACAGGAACTTCGGAACCGGGGCGGTTTCCTCGGCGTACGGAATCATGATGCCCGGGTGATCCGCCGTAACGGATTCTTCCTCCATCGCACTCATCTTAAGTGCGGACACGGATACCTTGACCGGACGGTTATCCGAAGTATACGGATAGTGGTAATCGAAGAACGCACGGAGCTCGTCCGTAATATCCTTCTTCTCCCTGGCTTCTCCGGTTTCGGCGCCGGGACGTCCCTTCAAGACCTCCAACACTTCCGGTCCGTACGGAAGAATTGCCCACTCGTCACTTGAAAGCGTAAAATCCGTCCATGTTTCTTCATCGATCGGCATCGCTTTGTTTCTTGCTTCTTCATCCATATCCGAAAGCATGCACGGAAGCATCAAATCAAGAAACGTCTTCGCGCCGAGCACACGGTCCATGCCGAGCGGCCCGTCGCCCTTCGGAACGGTTTCGAGATACTTCCTGAACTCCTTCGCATAAAGGCTTCCGGTAACAATCAGTTTCTCCTTGGCACGCGTCAAAGCGACGTACAAAAGCCGAAGCACTTCGCCGCGCTCTTCGGTCACTCTACGTTTTTTGATGATATCGTACGGATACGAGGACTTCACGACGCGTTCTTCGGGGAAGAAACACTTCGAGCCGATTCCGAGGTCGTTATGGAATACAAGGCTTCCGTCGCGGTTTCCGCCCGCAATCTGCCGTTCCGCGTCTATCAGAAAGACAATCGGGTACTCCAGTCCCTTGCTTCCGTGAATCGTCATGAACCGGACCGCACGGTCGGTTCCCTCGCCTGCGCTCTCGGGCTGCACGTCATAACGGATCAGATCATCGATATAGCGGACGAAATCCGAAAGTTCCGTGAAGATTCCCTTTGTGAATTCCTTCGCTTTCTCCGTAAGTACCTTCAGATTCCGGGACGCCACGTCCCCGCCGGGCGCAACCGTCACGTAGGACAGATAATCGGTCTCGCGGTACAGTTCGTTAAGAAGCTCCGGTACGTTCAGATACAGTTTCTTCTCAGACAGCGATTCGTAAACCGAAAGGAACGCCGCGGCGCGTGCCTGCACGTCCCGGTACGATTCCTTCACGAATTCCGCGTCCCTGAGGCGCTTTAATACAGAATACAGGTATACGGACTTTCCGTCCGTCATCTGCTCAAGCGAGAACAGCCGAAGCTGTGCGAGGTTCTCCTGCGTGAAGCCGCCGATCGGGCTCTTTAATACTGCGGCAAATGCCACGTCCTGAAACGGATTATCGAGAATCTTCATGAAATCAAGGACATACCTTACCTCGGGCGCCTCGAAATAGCCCTTCATGTCGGCCGCGTAGGCGGGAATGCCCGCGGAGAGAAGTCCTTTGATTAACGGATACATCAGCTTCGTGCCGGTCTTCGCGAGAACGCAGATATCGCCGTAGCCCGCGGGACGGACGCCGTCGCCTTCCCGCACCTTAAGGCCGCTCACCGGGTCGGTCAGTTCGCGGATTCGTTTCACGACCGCTGCGATTTCGAGCCGGTCGCGTTCTTCATTGTCGGCCGCGTAATCCCGCTTAACTAAAAGCAGCTCGTTAACAGCCTCTTCCTTCGTGAACGGGTACTTATAATCGGCGCCGTAAACAAGCTCCGCGCTTTGATCGTACGTGACGCCGCCGAGCTCTTTTTGCATAATCCGTTTGAATATGCGGTTAATCCCCCGAAGCACCGTCTCGCGGCTTCGGAAGTTTTTGTTCAAAAGAATCCGTCTTGCGGGCGCGTCCGCAGAGTCGGAATAGGTGTCGTATTTGTCCATGAAGAGATCCGGGCGCGCCATGCGGAAGAGGTAGATGCTCTGCTTGATGTCGCCGACGCGGAACGTGTCCGGACGCCCTTCCTCCGCGGTCGAAACGGCCCCGAGGAACAGTTCCTGCACGAGGTTCGAATCCTGGTACTCGTCAATCATGATTTCCTTGTACGAGCGGCGGCACTGCTTCGCGGCATCGGTACAGGCAAGCGTCCCGTCCGGCTCTTTTTGTAAGAACAGTTCGAGCGTCATATGCGCGATTTCCGAGAACGTATACCCGTCCGCTTCATCCATCAGTTCGCGGAACCGCTTTCTGCACGCAATCGAAAAATCGCACAGTTTCCCTGCGGAAGGCGCGCAGTTTTCGATATCTTCGGCAAGCTTCGAAAACCCGGATACGCTGTAACCGAGATAACCGGAATACTTCTTACGGATCTCCGTCCGCCTGTCCATAACCTCTTTCGATGTTTCCGAAACCGCTTCGTTACGGGGCTTGGAGCCGATTGTATACTTATCGGCCGCCCAGATTTCAAGAATCTTAAGCATATCACGGAAGCTCTTGGTTTCCGAAAGGCTCTTAAGATAATCGCAATCCTTCGCGATGCCGTTCCGGTAATAGACCGGGCCGTCCGGAAGCTCGCAAAGCTTAAGCAGTTCTTCTTCGCGCCTTCTACAGCTTTCGAAGAAGGCGGTCAGATACTTATGTTCCCATGCCGCGTAAGGCGAGTCGATCAGGTCGTCCGCGGTATGAATCTTAAGAAGCGTTTCCGCAGCATTTTGAATCCATTCGTCGGGATACGGCGCGCTGTCGGAGAATTTGCGGATGTCATTAAGAATCCCGTAGATACTTTCCGATTCGCTTCCGGAACAATACCGGTCGAGCATCGAAAGAAAGCCAGGATCGCCGGAAGCGAGGAACTCCTCATACACTTCCTCTTCCGCCCTGCCCCACAGGATCTCGCCTTCAGCGGCGTCAAGCACGCGGAACGAAGGATCGATGTCGAGCACATGGAAATACCGCTTCACGACGCTCTGGCAGAAGCTGTCAATCGTCGTAATCGGCGCAAAACCGACGCGTCTTGACTGTCTTATAAGCCTCTCGTTGTCGGGTTCCTTACCAAGCCGTTCGTCGATTGCCTTACGGATGCGGTCCCGCATCTGCGCCGCCGCGTCGTTTGTGAAAGTCACAATCAGTATCTCATCGATATCGACGGATTCTTCGGGATTCAGAATCTTTTTCATGATGCGGTCGACAAGTACCGCGGTCTTACCGGAGCCGGCGGCCGCCGCCACAAGGATATCGGCGGTTTTCGCATCGATCACGGCCTGCTGTTCCGGCGTCGGAGTATAAGCCATTACGATTCCTCCTTCCCGCCGATTTTCTCAAAGAATTCGGTTTTTGTGAGTTTTTTGATGCTTCTTATCTTCTCGCCCGGGCGGCTTCCGAAGTCCTTGCAGAGGTCTTTGAAGTCACAGTTCGAGCAGCTTGTCAGCTGATTTCCCTTATCCATCGGACGGCGTTTGATGTTTCCGTTAAGGATTTCCTCCGCCTCCGTCTCCATCTTCTCTTCGGCGAATGCAAGAATCTTACGGAATTCCTCATCCGTAAGCGTTCCCTCGTAAAGGCCGTTCTTCTTCGAAAGCGGAACAATATCGGACGAATGGGAATCCTTAGCGAAGAATTCGTTATCCAGATACGGAATCATCGTGCGGTCGTCGAGAATCACGCCGCTCGGTTTAAGCGCCGCAAGCCGCTTCTCTTCGGTATCCTTCCCGTCCGGGACGAACGGGTCGTCGGTACGCGAATAAAACATCGCCGCGGGAATATTGTTCTTTTCGTCCTCACGGATCAGTTCCTTCATGTAAACCGGAAGCTGCAGCAGAAGCCCTTCATAAAGGTTTTCGTACGAAAACGAGGTTTTTCCGGACTTATAGTCGATAATCTTGATGTAATTCTTTCCGTCCTCTTTGCATACGTCGACGCGGTCAATCTTTCCGCGAAGATCCATATGCTCCGAACAGAATGCGAATTCCTTCTCAAACTCTTCGGGCTCGAAACGGCCTGCCCGGAGCTGCTTCCCGATAATCCCGACCATATGCGACAGAATGCCTTTTAAGCGGTAAGCCTGATACGCATACCGCTCGTTCGCCCGGTAGATTTCCGCTTTCTCCCCGGAAAGGATTCCGTCAATCGTCTCCTCCATGATGCGGGCGGCGTCCTCATCGGAAAGCAGCCGGAATGTCTGACCGCTCTTCTTCACATTTTCCGAAAAATGCCACAGCGCGTCGTGGATTAACGTGCCGGAGTCTGCCTTCGAAGGTCCGTAGACAGGGCGCTCCTCAAGCCCGAGTCCGCGTTCAAGGAACACGCGGTAAGGGCACTCCGCATACCGCTCAAGCATCGTTACGGAACCCTTTAAGACATTGCCGTACAGCGCCTTTGAAAGCGTTTCCGCGATGGCTTCTGGCGGAATCTCGCCGGAACGCGCACGCTCGAAGAACGATTCGTCTTCACTGAGGTACTTTCTTCCTTCGCCGTTTAAGAACCAGTCAACAAGCCCCTTCGCGTATTCGGACACTTCTCCTTCGCCGTTCAGGGCGTTCAGGAAGAGCCGTCTTCCGCGGTCGGCTGCAATCTCCGGGAACAGTCCGGCATCATCCCGCTCACTCGTAATCCGAAGCTTCGGAAGCAGGCCGAGTATCCGGTACAGAATGTAGGATGGCTTCCGCTCTGCTGCGCCGTTTCCGCACTTCGGATAAGTAAGCGTCAGTCCAAGGGAAGGCTTCGCGCAGGCAAGATAGATATAGAATTCTTCGGTCGAGAGGCCGTCCTTCGGCGTATCGCCGAGTTCGACCTGCATGCCGCTAAGGATATCTCTTTCTTTCTCCGAGAGGATTAGCGACGGTGCTCCGCCACCGGGGACGGTTCCTTCGTTGACGCCGAGGAAGAACAGATGCTTTACGGAATCGATACGGGAACGCTTCAAATCTCCGATTGTGACCGAATCCTCGACCGGCGGAATCATGCCCAAACGGAACTCGGTGAAACCTGAGTCAAGCACTTCGGTAAACTCCGCCGCCGAAAGCGGCACGTTACCGAGCAGCTGATGGAACGAGTCAAGAACGTTGATAACCGCCTCGTAAACCGCGCCGAATTCCCTGCTCTTTCGAAGCGCGCCGCGGCAGTCGCTTTCCTCAGCCTTTTCCGACAGCTCCTGCATCCGCTCGTAGCAATGATGGCGGAGCATGTAATCGTAAAGCACGCGGACATATTCCGCGCCGGTCTTCGCTTCCTTAAGGCCGTCCCGAAGCGGCGTAAGGTCCGAAACCAGAGCCTCGCGGATCCGGTTGATTTCATCAAGGTCGACCGCATGTTTCGAAGCATACCGGTAGCGGAAGGTTTTCTTATAGGCAGAATAACCGCGGATCCCCTTCGCCAGCAGATAGTTTTCAAACCGGCAGGCATCCGTATAATCGTAACCGGATATCACATTTTTCATATAATGCGCAACCTTGTCTGAGCGGAAATCGGTGACGATAAGCGTTAGGGCGCTTCGGATCAGGTCGATCAGCGGGTCGTTCATCAGGTCCGGTTTATAGTCGATATAGCTCGGAATATCCGCCTCTGTGAGCATCTCCGAAAGCTCTTCCGCGTAGGTCGGGACATCGCCTGCGATGACGCCGATGTCGCGGTAGCGTAAGCCCTCCGTCCGGACAAGCCGTTCGATTTCGGTGACCAGATAACGGACTTCTTCGTGAATGCTCTTCGCGGAACGGATTGTGACGCCGTTCGCGTCGCCCGTATAAACCCTGCCGTCGTTTCGAAGCAGATGATTTTTCACAAACGAAAGCGCGTCCGTATCCCCGGGGTTACTTAGAAGTACCGGCTGCTCCACCGGAATGCCTTCCGAATCGGCAATCTTACCGAGTCCCGCAATCGTTTTCGCGGTAATATGAAACATCGACTCCGCCCGGATTGTCTTTCCATAAAGCGCCGCGTCCATCGTGAGCGCAACCGTCATCTGCGAGCTGACGCGAAGCAGGCTTGTAAGCAGCAGAAACTGCGACGGCGTGAAGCCGGTGAAGCCGTTTAAGAAGATATAGGAATCCCTAAGCTTCGCGGAACGTTCCGCAAGCGGGCACATTGCCGTATATATATCCTCCTCAGTCAGGAACCGGTCGCCGAGATCCTGCCGGAAGTCCCGAAGGATAATCGAAAGGTCCGACAGTTTTTCGTTCAAAACCCCGTCGTCCGCGGCTTCCGAGAGTTCCCTAAGCTTGTCCGCGTCAACGAGATAACGCTGAAACTCGGAAATCATCGATTTCATCTCGGAGACAAATCCGGGTTTTCTGTGCTTCCCGGAATAAAGAACGGTCCTTCCGTCGGTCTCGTAAAGCACCTTCTTTAAGACCATGCTCTTTCCGATATCGTCAAGGATCGTCGGGAAGCAGTCGCCGAGTTCTTCGATCAGACGAAACTTCAAACGGCTGAAACTTAAGATATCGATATTCATCACGCAGCCGTTCCGATGGCGCTTTACGAGGTCCTTCTGTGCCTGAAGCGTTGCCTGATCCGGGACAAAATAATAAACGGAAGCGTCCGGTTGCTCTTCGCAAAGACGGAGCATCTCCCGATACATCCATTCCGTCTTGCCGCTTCCTTCACTTCCGATTACGTAGCGCAGTGACATCTTCTATCCTTTCCGAAACCGTATAAACAAAGAAGGCCTCGCAGTCAGCGAGGCCCGTTTCTTTCAATTGATTCCCGGAATGCCGTTTCCTGCTTCTTGACTCCTAGCTAAGGCTAGGTGGGTGACCGCAAGTAAGCTTCTGCCGTCCACTCGAAGGAGGCTTGACATCCACTTACCGATATAGGAATCCCTTTTTAAAGTTGTAGGTTCAAAAACACAGGAGTTGTCGCACACCCCAGGAATTATCCTGCCTGTATTATACCCGATTTTACGGCCGGATTCAACCGGACATTGCAAATTCTTTCGGAAAATGCTACGATAACCGTGACATTTTTCGGAAAGAGGAAAGAAATGACGGATTCTACTGACAACCGGGATTTTCTTACCGGATGCGTCGATCTGCACACGCATTCGACGGCGTCCGACGGCTCGGACAGCCCGCGGGAACTGATGCGGAAGGCTGCTGCCATCGGGCTTTCGGTCATTGCGCTTACCGACCACGACACGTTCGCCGGCATTCCGGACGCTTTAGACGAAACGGAGCGGATTCACCGGGAAGGCGGGGCGCTTAAACTGATCCCCGGGTGCGAGTTTTCGGTATCCTATCAAAACAGGGACGTTCATCTGCTTGGCTTGTATCCGGATATTCATCATAAACCGCTTCTTGAGCTGACTGCCGAGGCGGCGAAGTCCAGGGACGCAAGAAACAAGGCGATGCTCGCGCGTTTTCAGGGCGACGGGTATGCGATTTCGATGGAGGACCTGACTGCGGGGAATGATACCGAAATTACGAGGGCGCATTTTGCGCGGGTGCTTGTAGAGAAGGGCTACGCTAAGGATTATCCCGAGGCGTTTGCGAGATTCTTAAGGTCGGACAGTTACTATTACGTAAAACGGGAATACCTCGACCCCGAACGGGTCATACGGATTTTACATGAAGCGGGCGGATTTACGGTGCTTGCGCATCCATTACAGTACCGGTTCGCGCCCGAGAAGCTTCGCCTGATGATTGAACAGTTTAAGGAATATGGGGTTGACGCGATGGAAACCCGCTATTCGGCTTATTCTTCCGAGGAAGAGGCGCTGCTTCGTTCGCTCGCTCTTCGGTATGAACTTAAGCGGAGCGGCGGTTCCGATTATCACGGAAGCGCTAAGCCCGGGTTAAACCTCGGAACAGGCTACGGGAACGGCTGGAAGGTCCGTTTCGAGGATGTATCCGTTTTGTAATCCCATTTTTCGTAATAAAGGGCGCCCTTTCGGACGCCCTTTCTTTCTCAGTTTGCTTTTTCTACTTCCACGATTGCCGATTTCTTCATCGGAATCCGGCAGTTCTTGTTGTTCCCGAACTCCACGACAACGATGTTCTGCTCTTCAATCATGTCGATTACGACGCCGTAGAAACCTGCTGTCGTAACGACGCTGTCGCCGATTGCAACGGTGTCGAGAAGGGCCTTGCGGCGCGTCTCCTCTTTCTTCTGCGGACGGATTGCCATGAAATAAAACAGTGCAATCAGCAAAGCAAAGAATCCGATATAGATGACCGTGCCGAGCCAGCCGCCGCCGTTATTCTCCTGCGCGGCCTCCTCCAAAAACAATACAAAAGACATTGTATAAACTCCTTTCGACGGCTACTCTTCCCCGGCCGCAAAGCCATCAAGCCGCATCTTCTTATATTCCTGAAAGCGTCCTTCGCGGATGGCTTCCCGAATTTCTTCCATCATTCTATTATAAAACCGCAGATTATGCAAGACCATTAAGCGAAGTCCGAGCATTTCCCCCGCCGTAAGCAGGTGGCGGATATAGGCGCGCGAATGGTTCCGGCATGCCGGGCAGTCGCAGCCCTCTTCAATCGGCCGGTCGTCGGTTTTATACTTTTCGTTCTTTAAGTTAATCTTTCCGTGGTTCGTGTAGGCATGCCCGTGACGTCCGTTCCGCGACGGATAGACGCAGTCGAAGAAATCGACGCCGCGCTCGACGCCCTCTAAGATATTGGCAGGCGTTCCGACGCCCATCAGATACACGGGTTTTTCTTTCGGCAGGTACGGAACCGTGCTCTCAAGAATCCGATACATCTCCTCGTGCGTTTCGCCGACCGCAAGTCCCCCGATTGCATAGCCGTCAAGGTCAAGCTCGCGGATCCGCTTCGCGTGTTCAATCCGGATATCGTCACATACGCCGCCCTGGTTGATGCCGAACAGCATCTGCTTTTGGTTAATTGTCTCCGGCAGGGAATTGAGCCGTTTCATCTCTTCCTTACAGCGGACGAGCCAGCGCGTGGTACGCTCCACGGACTGCTCGATATACGAACGCTCGGCCGTGCTCGGCGGACATTCGTCAAATGCCATCGCAATCGTCGAAGCCAGATGCGACTGAATCTGCATGCTCTGCTCCGGCCCCATGAAGATCAGCCGCCCGTCCACATGCGAATGGAATGTTACGCCCTCTTCCTTGATCTTACGAAGCTTCGCAAGAGAGAATACCTGAAACCCGCCGGAATCCGTTAACGTCGGGCCGTTCCAGCCCATGAACGGGTTGAGCCCTCCCATTTTCGCAACGATCCCGTCGCCCGGGCGGACATGCAGATGGTAAGTGTTACATAGTTCGATCTGCGTGCCGATGCCTCGAAGGTCAACGGACGAAACCGCTCCCTTGATGGCGGCAACCGTTCCGACATTCATAAAAAGCGGAGTTTGTACGGTCCCGTGAACCGTGACAAACTCTGCACTTTTCGCCATTCCGTCAGTTGCCAGAATCTTATACATTCAATTACCCTTCATCATATCGTGATAGACACGCATCACGCGCTCACGGATAATTCCTTCCGTCTGATGCTCATCGCCCAAGAGGTACATCCGCTCCGGGAATACAATGCCGCCGGCCATCGACATATGGCCGCCGCCGTTTCCGATTTTCTTAAGCGAAAGGTTCAAGAGCTTGCCCGCGTTCAGGTGCGGAAGCTCGGAACGGACCGAGAATTTAAGTCCGCCGTTCCGTTTCGCGTAAACAACCGCGACGCTCACCGAGGAAAGAGACAGAATAAACTCCGAAACCGAAGCAATCAGCCCGTCCGGACATTCAAACGGAATAAAGGAGAACCCGACTTCTTCGAAGATTGCGATATTCTCAATCGCCGCACCGTACGCCCGAAGATCCGAAAGCTCCAACACGCTGTTCTCAAGGTGATAGATAATCCCGTTGTCCGCAAGCGTGTTAAGGAAGTCAAATGCAACAATGTCTTCGTGCGTCACGCCGGCGCTGAAGTTCCGCGTATCCATCTTGATGCCGTACAGAAGGACGGTCGCGAGTTCTTTTGAAACAGGCATTCCTTCTTCCATAATCCATCGCGTGATGATCGTCGCGCACGCACCGGTGATGCAATGCTTCAAAAACGGATACTCATATTCGGTCACGAAAGGATGGTGGTCAATACAGGCCACCTCCGTTCCGGTCAAATCCGTAAAGTTCGAATTGTCCTTCTGCCCGTCGATAGTGATCACGTAATCTTCTTCCGTAAGATCCGTAAACTCCTCTGCATTGCGGATGTTCAGTTCGAACACGTCAAGAATCATCTTCGTGTTAATCTTCTCGATCCGTCCGAAATATGCAATCTCCGACGGAATTCCGGAAAAGGCAAGCAGCTCTTTTAAGCCGCAAGCGGATGCAATCGCATCCGGATCCGGAAAATCATGCGTCTGAATGATTACACGGCGTCCGCGAAGCAGGCGGACCAGTTCCTGAAAGCTGTCACTCTTCATATTACGCAAGGTATTCAATCCTTTTTAACCTTTCTGGTCAGGAAGTCTAAGAACAGTCCGAACAGCGCAAACAGAACACCGCCGACGAAAAGGTTGGAAAATCTCTCGGTAAAGGCCGCCAATGCAACCATGATTATGCCGACGGCAACCAGCCCGTAGCTGACCGTGTAACGGAAGAAAGAGTCTCCTTTGTCGCGGACTTCAGGGGTGAAGTTCGTGTTCTCCGCTTCCGTGGACGCCGAAACTTCGCGGATGATTCTTACCGACTCATCCACTTCGTGATCCTGTTCGGAAGGCTCGCTTTGTTCCTCAAGCAAGGTCTCGTTAATCTCTTCTGCCATAGGTGTTCCTCCTTCTTTTACTTATCCGTAATCTGCACGTCGCCCTTATCCTGCGTACGAACGACCAGTATCCATGTTTTACCGGTGTTCAGCTGAATTTCTTCTCCGTTCTCGTAATAGAATCTTGTAATGTCGGTGTCGCTCTTCTTGGTCCAGGTAATCGGAACCGCTTTGCCGCCGGTAATGTAATAGCCGCCCTTGCCGCTGTCAACTGTCGTAAAGGACTTATATCCGGCGCTGTCCCGTACGGAAGAATTGCAGAACTGGATAATGATATTCTTACAGGTAATCTGCTCTCCGGTTACATCATCAATCTGCTTTGCCCCGTACTCAAAACGGTAATACAGTCCGTCTTCTGCATTGTACTCAAACCAGGGCTTGTTCTCCTGATAACCGGGCTTTACTACATTCGCCACGATACCGTCCTTCAAAACGGTCGGACTGTCGTCGGGAGCGAATTTGAAATGCTGTCCCTGATACTTGTCCGTATGCGTTCTCGAGTATTTCTGCTTTTCAATTCCCTTCAGTATGCCGGCTCCCGAAGCATATGCATTATGCGGGGCCTGACGGTCGGAGGTCCGGTAATATACAAGACCTTCTAAGAACATGCCGTCCAAATGATCGATTTTCGAGCTGTATACCTTGTCATATCCGTAGGTCGATCCGCCGAAATGCATATAGATACCGTCGTATTCCATCGCCCAGGTAACGTAATAAGAACGGGCGCTTCTTACCGATCCGATCTTCGTCAGAGGCTCCCAGTCTTCATAGACACATAAGAGTCTCGTAATGTTGCCTTCTACCTTGCACTCATATACAATACCGGCTGCACGGATATCCGACTGGGGTACGCCGTACAGCAGGTTGTTAATCATAACCACGACCGGTCTCTGGTTCTTTATATCTTCCGTAATCCACTCATTCGTGAGATCGCTTCGGAACATCCCCGCATGCGGGTCGGGTGTCGGCGTCGGCGTGTCCGTCGGCGTCGGGGTATTGGTTACCGTAGGGGTATTCGTAGGCGCTTTGGTCGGTGTCGGGGTTGCCGGTACCGCCTCCGTCGGTGCGTCGGTCGGCGCCGCCTTCTTGTTCTTCTTTCCGCAGGCCGCGCACAGCACGGACGCCAGAATCAGCGCCGCAATCAGGCACAGCCTTACAACAGATTTGTTTCCACACATTTTCATAAAAACCCTCCAAATCAAGCGGTTCGTGCAATCTCTCACACATTCCGCGATGCCGTTTTATACGGAACTGACATCTGTTTCATTCTACCACGATTAGGCTTAGATTGCAATCAATTCCGCCCTTACGAGGCAAATGTACACACATTTTTCGCATTTTCAAAACAGAAAAAAAAGCGCCTCCGGCAAATGCCAAGGCGCTTTACAGGGGCAGTAGGATTCGAACCCACGACCTGCGGTTTTGGAGACCGTTATTCTACCAGCTGAACTATACCCCTATTTCATCGGTTTTTTCACAACCGCTTCCCTATCTTACAACAGATATACGGAATTGTCAACCGGTTTTTCCTGTTACCGGAGACGACGGGTGAATGGTTACCGGGGACGGGACTTTACCGGTTTCTGTTGATGATGGGGCTGTTGACAGCAGGAAGGGGACAAGCCGAGCTGAATCGGCCGTCCCCCTTCCTCTGTCACGCCCCATCTGTGAACGGATTAGGCAAAGATACATTTTACTTCCGGTATCAATGAAGTTTATGCTGTTTCAATCTTGTTGGCCGCGTGGAGGTTGTGGCGCTCTACGGCTTCTTCGCGCATCTTGTACTTCAGGATTTTGCCGGCCGCGTTCATCGGGAAGCCGTCCATGAAGTCCACATAGCGCGGTACCTTGTGCTTCGCCATATGCGTGCGGACATAATCCTTGATTTCTTCTTCGGTCGCGGTCTCGCCGGGCTTTAATACGACGCAGGCCATAATCTCTTCGCCGTAATCCTTGTCCGGAACGCCGATAACCTGCACGTCGTTAATCTTCGGGTAGGTGTAAAGGAAGTCTTCGATTTCCTTCGGGTAGATGTTCTCACCGCCGCGGATAATCATATCCTTGATGCGTCCGGTAATCTTATAGTTGCCGTCGGGAAGCCTTCTTGCAAGGTCGCCGGTATGGAGCCAGCCCTTCTCGTCGATGGCCGCAGCCGTCGCCTCGGGCATCTTATAGTAGCCCTTCATGATGTTGTAGCCGCGCGCCACGAACTCGCCGTCCACATTGTCCGGAAGGTCAACACCGGTCTCCGGGTCGACAATCTTACATTCAACGCCGTAGATTGGTCCGCCGACCGTATTCACGCGGGTTTCAATCGTATCGGTCGTCTTGCTCATCGTCGTAGCGGGCGAAGCCTCGGTCTGACCGTAGGTAATGCAGATCTCGGGCATATGCATCTTCTCGATTACATCCTGCATAGCCTTGATCGGGCAAGGCGAACCCGCCATAATGCCGGTCCGCATATGCGAGAAGTCGGTCTTCTCGAAGTCCTCATGGCCGAGCATCGCAATGAACATCGTCGGAACGCCGTGGAAACACGTAATCTTCTCCTGATTGATACACTTCAGGCCTTTCCTCGGGGAAAATGCCGGAATCGGGCTCATCGTAACACCGTGCGTCACGGAAGCGGTCATCGCAAGCACCATGCCGAAGCAGTGGAACATCGGCACCTGGATCATCATGCGGTCCGCAGTCGAAAGATCCATGCAGTCGCCGATGGCTTTACCGTTATTGACCACATTATAATGCGTCAGCATAACGCCCTTCGGGAAGCCGGTCGTTCCGGACGTATACTGCATGTTGCAGACGTCGTCCTTGTCAATCATCTTCCGGCGGTTCTCCACCTCGGTATACGGAACATCCATGCCGAGTTCAATCGCCTCATCCCATGTGAAGCAGCCGTTCTGCTTGCTCTCCACCGTGATAATGTTACGAAGGCAGGGAAGCCTCTTCGCCTGCAGCTCGCCGGGCACGCTCGTCTCGAGCTCGGGGCAGAGTTCCTTCATAATGCCGACGTAATCGCAGTCCTTGAAGCCGTCAATCATGACAAGCGTGTGCGTGTCGGATTGGCGGAGCAGGTATTCAATCTCGTGAATCTTATATGCGGTATTGACCGTCACCAAAACCGCGCCGATTTTGGTTGTTGCCCAAAATGTGATGTACCACGCCGGCACATTGGTCGCCCAGATTGCAACATGGTCACCCTTCTTTACCCCGAGAGCAATCAACGCACGAGCAAAGTTATCCACGTCATCGCGGAACTCCGGATAGGTTCTCGTATAATCGAGTTCGGTATAACGGAACGCGTACTGCGTCGGGAATACTTCGCAGATCCGGTCCAGAACATCCGGGAACGTATACGGAATCAGATGATTCTTCGGCCAGATATAGTTGCCGGTCCCGCGGTTATCGACCTGCAGCGGGTTTTTATGCACCGTCTTGTAAGGCTCCATATAGTGCGCGAACTGCGGGAACACGGTCCATGCGTCCGCAAGTTCCCTGCTCCACCGCTTCACCCACTCGAGCGAAACGTAGCCGGTATAATGCATGCTCTTAAGCGCGTCGAACATCTCATCAAGCGGCATATCGCCATGTCCCATCATCCGGTAGGACACAACACCGTTCTCACAGACGGAATCCTTTACATGCACGTATTTGATATACTCACCGAGGTTTGCAACCGTCTCGGCAGG
>CAMZEW010000028.1:0-15346 GCA_947305875.1 uncultured Lachnoclostridium sp. | reverse complement strand
TTCCCTCTGAAAATCCTTCTTCGCAATCGTCTCGTGCTTATCGTAAAGCTTCTTGCCTCGCGCAAGCCCGATTTCCACCTTTACAAGGTTCCCTTTCAGGTAAACCTTCAAAGGAACGATCGTATAACCCTTCTCACGGCATTTGCCGTTCAATTTGTTAATCTCCGCGCGGTTTAAAAGGAGCTTTCTTGTGCGGAGCGGGTCCCGGTTGAAGAGATTTCCTTTCTCATAGGGACTGATATGCATCCCAAGAAGGAACACCTGCGTGCCCTCGACCTTGATATAAGCCTCCTTCACGGAGCACTGCCCCATGCGGATTGACTTCACCTCGGTTCCGACAAGCGCGATCCCCGCCTCGTAGGTGTCCTCTATGAAATAATCGTGATAAGCTTTCTTGTTGTTCGCAATCAGGCGAACCGATTCATTCCCCATAACCTGAAATCCTCTGCTGTATTCCCTGTAATTCTACTCTTTTGCGGGCACAAAATCAATGGTTGCCGCAAATTCGTCGACCGCGGCAAGCTGTACGCGGATGCGCTGTCCGAGCGCGTAGACCCTGCTCGAACGCTCTCCGATCAGTCTTGCGCCTGCTTCGTCGTACCGGTAGAAATCGTCTCTGAGGTCCGTCATCCGGATCATTCCCTCAACCGTATTTTGAAGCTCCACATAGAGTCCCCATGCGGTCACGCCCGAGATAACGCCGTCGAATTCCTCGCCGAGGAACCGGTGCATATATTCCGCTTTCTTGCGGCGCTCCACCTCACGCTCCGCCTCGTCCGCACGCCGCTCGCAGCGGGACGAACGCTCGGCGCGATCGGAAAGAATCTCATTATAATGATTGATGCGCCGTCCGGTCAGCTCTCCCCGGAGCGATTCTTTGATAATCCGGTGAATCTGAAGATCCGGGTAACGCCGTATCGGCGACGTAAAATGACAGTAATACCTTGCCGCAAGACCGAAATGCCCAAGGCACTCCGGCGCATACTTTGCCTGCTTCATCGACCGAAGCGTCAGCCGGCTGATCACGCCCTCCTCAGGCGTTCCCGCGATGCGGTTTAAGAGCTTCTGAATCTCCTTCGCATGCACGGTATCCCCGGAATCATGGATGTGATAACCGAAATTATTGATGAAGATATTGAGCCTGGTCATCTTCTCCGGGTCCGGCGTCTCATGGTTCCGGTATACAAACGGCAGTTCCATCCAGAAGAAATGCTCGGCAACCGTCTCATTTGCCGCGAGCATGAAATCTTCAATCAGACGCGTCGCAACGTTCCGCTCGTAAGGAACAATATCGGAAACGCGTCCGCCCGGCCCGATTACAATCTTGCATTCCGGAAAGTCAAAATCAATCGCGCCGCGGTCTTCCCGCTTCAAACGAAGAATCCCGGACAGTTCCTCCATATCGTGAAGCATGCCGGCAAATGCCACGTAGTCTTCGGGCGTCTCCTCCGTTTCGGAGAGCGTCTTCCGGACGTCCGTATAGGACATCCGCTTATCCACATGGATGACGGTTTCCGCGATTCTGTGGTCGATGATCTGTCCCTTTTCGTTGATTTCCATAAGGCACGAAAGCGCGAGCCGGTCAACGCCCGCGTTCAGTGAACAGATGCCGTTCGAAAGTTCGACCGGAAGCATCGGAATCACGCGGTCCGCAAAGTATACGCTTGTGCCGCGGTTCACGGCTTCCCGATCGAGTGCGGAATCCTCCCGCACATAATGGCTCACGTCCGCGATATGCACCCCGAGCGTATAGGTTCCGTCCGGATGCTTCGTAATCGAAACGGCATCGTCCAGGTCCTTTGCGTCCTCGCCGTCGATGGTTACCATTAATTCGCCGCGAAGATCGAGTCGTCCCGCGACATCCTCTTCCTTCACCTCGGAAGGAACGCCTGCTGCCTCCGAAAGCACTTCCTCCGAAAACTCGGTCGGAATTCCGAATGCACGGATGGCGGACATCACATCGACGCCCGGCTCCTCCGGTCTCCCGAGAATCTCAACCACCATGCCTTCCGGGTTCCGGTTGACGGTTCCGAAGTCACGCAGTCTGCAGACGACCTTCTGTCCGGTTTCGGCGCCTTTCGTATGCTCTCTCGAGATGAACACGTCGAAGTCGAGCTTCGTGTTGTCCGGGCGGACAAAACCAAAGCCTTTCGTCTTACCGAACGTTCCGACAATTGTCTCGTTAACACGGCTTATAACCCGTCTTACGATTCCTTCCGCACGGTTCTTCTTTCCGCCGGCCGTATAGGCTTCGCAGGTGATTGTTACCAGAACGGTATCGCCGTGCATCGCGCCGCCCGTCTTCTCCTCGGGGATGAAGATGTCGGCGTCCGCCCCTGCGCCTTCCGGCCGTACGAATCCGAATCCGCGTCCCGTTCCGAAGAACTCGCCGCTTAACGTAACCGAACGGTCGCATACATAGCGGCCTTCACGGTCAACGGCGACCTTTCCCTCCCGGATCAGCGCATAAAGAATCTCCGAAAGCTCGCTCCGTTCCTCTTTCGGAACCTGCAGAAAACCCGCCAGTTCCCGGAATTTCATCGGTTTCAGCTTCGGGTCTTTAATGAGTTCCGCAATCAGTTTTTTCTTTTCTTCACGATACATTCTTTCTTCCCAAGGCATCCCGCCATACAACAAAAAGCACCCTGATTACTCAGAGTGCTTTGATTACATAACAACAGAAAGTCCTAGTTGTGCGTCCAAATCGTAAGTGCCAGCACAATGGACAGAACAATAAACAGCGTTGCGAGAACCCGCGTGATAAGCGCAAGTTTCCCTTCCACCGAACGTCCCTTGTTCTTACTCCAGTATGTCGAAGAAGAACCCGTGAACGCGGAAAGACCGCCGCTCTTGCCCTCCTGCATCAAAACTACTACCACAAGAGCAATACAGATTAAACAATATATTACAACTAAACCAATGTATAACGATTTCATCAGAACCTCCCGGATCAATCGTGTTTCTCAGCACGCAAGTGGTATTTTATCATACCGTTGCGGCAAATGCAAGAGATATTTTTACTTCACCAACAGGCTCCTGCCGGTCATCTCTTTCGGCTGCTCCATTCCCATCAGCTCAATAAGCGTCGGAATGATGTCCGCAAGGCAGCCGCCCTCACGGAGCGTGTACTTCGGATCCGCGTTCACGAGGATGAACGGAACCGGATTGGTCGTATGCGCGGTGAACGGAGCACCGGTCTCGTAGTCGATCATCTGCTCGGCGTTGCCGTGGTCGGCGCAGATAAAGAGCTGGCCGTCAACCTCTTTGATGAAGGTAACAATCTCGCCGACACATTGGTCGATGACTTCAATTGCCTCAATCGCTGCCGGAAGCACGCCGGTGTGGCCTACCATATCGGGGTTTGCAAAATTACAGATAATCACATCGTAATAAGCGTTTCCGTCGTCATCCTTCCTGGTGATTGCCTTACTGAGCTCGTCACATACCGTGTAGGCGCTCATACGCGGCTTTTTGTCATAGGTCGGAACATATTTCGGGGAATCGACAAGAATACGGTCCTCGCCCGCGTTCGGGGCCTCAATGCCGCCGTTGAAGAAGAACGTCACGTGTGCGTACTTCTCGGTCTCGGCGATTCTTGCCTGCTTCATGCCCCGGGCCGCAAGCCACTCGCCGAACGTATTCGTAATCTCAATCTTCTTGAACGCAATCGTCTTGTTCGGAATCGTTACGTCATACTCGGAGAAGCATACGTACTTCACCGGGAAGAAGCCGTTCCGGCGCTCAAAGCCGTCGAAATCCTCACAGCAGAAAGTCCGCGTAATCTCACGGGCGCGGTCCGGACGGAAATTGAAGAAGATAATCGAGTCATTCGCCTTGATGGTAGCCGTCGGAGCGCCGTTCTTAAGGATTACGGTCGGAATCATAAACTCGTCGGTAACGCCCTCTGCATAGGTGTTCTTCATTGCCTCTGCGGCGCTGTCCGCGGTATTGCCTTCGCCGTATACGAGCGCGGCATAAGCCTTCTCAACACGGTCCCAGTTCTTATCACGGTCCATTGCGTAGTAACGGCCGCTGATAGTCGCAACCTCGCCGCAGCCGATTTTTGCCATCTCCTCTTCGAGAGCGGCTACGAACTCGCCTGCACTTGCCGGAGGCGTGTCACGTCCGTCAAGGAAGCAGTGTACGTAAACCTTCTCAAGACCCTGCTCCTTCGCAAGCTTTAAAAGTGCATACAGATGCGTGTTATGGCTGTGCACGCCGCCGTCACTGAGAAGTCCGTACAGGTGAAGCGCGCTGTCATTTTTCTTACAGTTTTCTACGGCAGCGAGAAGCTCTTCGTTTTTGAAGAAATCGCCGTCCATAATCTCTTTCGTGATGCGGGTCAGCTCCTGATAAACAATACGGCCGGCACCCATGTTGAGGTGTCCGACTTCGGAGTTGCCCATCTGTCCGTCCGGAAGGCCTACTGCCATGCCGGAGGCGTTGCCCTTAACGAAGGGATATTCTTTCATCAGGCGGTCCATCACCGGCGTCTTCGCCTGCGCAACCGCGTTGCCTTCTGTCTTCTCATTCAGTCCGTATCCGTCGAGGATCAGTAATACCGTAGGTTTCTTAGCCATTTTTATGCTCCTTATCCGATGATGAATTCGGTTCTCAATTCTTTTCCGAATGGTATTGTAACATATTTCTTTCCGAATGCAAGAACTTTCGGCTTCTATTTCTTCTTTCGGGTTTTTCCGGAAGAATCCAGGGCTCCTGCAATTCTCTGAAAAGGCGTAAGAATCATGCCGAGCAGCAGCTTCGGTGCCGAAATCAGGCAAAGCCAGAGAAACAGGATCAGCGAATCCCGGTAGATTTTGCTGCTGTCCTCCGTTCCGTCCGTAAGCCGAAACACAAGAATGCTGTCAAACCCGTTTCCGCCTTCCTTATCCTCATAGTACTCCCATCCGAGAATCGGCGGAAGAATGTCGAGATTGTTCTCAATAATCTCACTGACATAAGCTTTCCGTTTCCACCGCGGGCAGAAAAAGTAAGAGGTTCCCTGCCGTTTGGCCATATATCCGAGCTGTTCCCAGATATAATGAAACGGCGCTTTCCCGTCAAATTCCCTGTGCGTTTCGTACTCCGTATAGAAATCCTCTTCAAAGGCGTCGTAGTTTCCGGCCTTCTTCCTCGCTTTTCTTGCAATCCGTTCCGGATTCTGAAGCATTGCTTTTACGTAGAAGCAGAACGGAATCAGGCCGATTTCAAAAAGCAGCGCAAGAAGCATCCAGCCGATGCCGTATTCGCCGATGCGAACCAGAAGGTTGATTGCAAGGAACAAAACCGGCGGAACGGTCGTGAACAGTATCCGGTAAAGCCAGCGTCCGAGACCGGCAAACCCTTCGCTCGACTGAAAATGAAACCGCTTATCCAAAGCTTCGATTACACAATACAGCAGAATCGTCCCGACTATCCAGAACAGAACGATTAAAAACGCCCAACCCCAATTCATGGTTTCTCCTCTCACTTATGCCTGTTTCAGAAAAAGTGACTGTAATACAGAAAAACAAAACGGAAACCCTCCGTGTATCGTTTTAGGATGAACGAAGGGTTTTGATATCTTTACACATGTTCAAATGCAACCGCGAAAGCAGCGGCAACAGCGACTAGCAGAATAGCAGGGATAATCACATACCTGCATACGTCTGTGCGCCTGCCGTGTTTACGTTCCTTGTACTCCAGATATGTCTCGTGCTTTCCGGCATACTTCGTGCCGAAAAACGTACTGATTGCATAACCGATCATGTCAAATGATCCTTCTCCGGAAGCCCAAAGAAGCATTCCGAGGCAAAACGTAAATCCGCCGACAACAAAGAACGCATCCGACCACAGTTTCATTCGCTCCAGTTTTCTCTTTCCGTCCGAAAAACCGCCGCCAAGATAAATCCACAAGAATATTATAGCAAGAAGAATGCCGGTAACAATGACATACCGAAGAAACGACTTCCGCCGTTCACGTCTTCTGTCTTCTTTTATGATATCGGGAGTCTGGTCACTCATCATTCTTCCACCTGTTTTTTGTATGCTTCGAACTCCTTCATTGTACAACGCACGGCGTGCCCCGGGCGTACTTCCCGAAGTTCCGGGGTCTCATCCGTCTTCTCATGGTCAAGAAGCGGATTGTAACGGATTCGTACACGGTTTTTCTCCGTGTCGGGGTCCGGCAACGGAATCGCTGAAAGAAGCGATTTTGTATACGGATGAAGCGGATGACGGAACAATTCATCAGAATCCGCCATCTCCACCAGGTTTCCGAAATACATAACACCGATCCGGTTTGAGAAATACTTAACCACGGAAAGATCATGCGCGATTAACAGGATAGTCATTCCCATTGTCTCACGAAGTTCATTCAGAAGATTGATAACCTGCGCACGAATGGAAACATCAAGAGCCGAAATCGGCTCATCGGCGATGATGAGCTGCGGCTTCATGACAACCGATCTGGCGATACCGATACGCTGTCTCTGCCCACCCGAGAACTCATGCGGATAGCGGTCAGCGTGTTCGTGGACAAGGCCTACGGTATCTAACATCTGATAAACCTGTTCCTGAAGGTATTTCTTATCACGTATACCCTGAATAATCAGACCTTCGGAGATAATCTCACGAACCGTCATACGAGGATCAAGGGATGCTACGGGATCCTGATATATCATCTGAATCTGTGTCACCAGCTTAGAACGGGACGCAATGCGAAGCTCGCGCCGCTTCTGCTTCTCGAGTTTGCTTTTTTCCTCGGGGGAAGCAGATGCAAGCAGCTTTTCGTATTTGTCCTGGATACGCTTTTTCTCTTCCGCGCGAAAGACATCATCGCAGTGTCTGTGGTCATAACGAGCCTTGCGAATCTCATCCTGCATCTTCAAAATTACTTCGTCACAAGCTGCGATATCTTCTGGAGAACCACTGCTTTTCACAAGTTCCGAGCGAATCTTCCGCTGTTTCTTAATCTCATCGTAGTAAGACTTCGTTCCGGCAACAATGCGCTTCCCGTCAAAATAGACACTGCCGGATGTTGCGTCATAAAGCTTGATGATGGTTCGTCCCGTAGTGGTCTTACCACAGCCGGATTCGCCTACAAGGCCGAATACCTCACCTCTGCGAACCTCAAACGAAACATTATCAACGGCCTTCTTGATCGCCTGCCCCCTGCCGAAATACATCGAGAGGTTCTCGACTTTGAGCAATACGTCGTTCTTCTTCTCGTCACTCATTGTCTGCTCCTCCCTTCGCTTTCATCTTGGCGATACGCTCCATGACAATCTTCGGAGGATCAACCTTCGGAGCATTCGGGTGCAGTAACCACGTTGCTGCATAGTGCGAATCGCTGATTTGAAACATCGGCGGCTGCTCCTCGAAATCAATCTCCAGGGCATACTTGTTACGATCGGCAAAAGCATCGCCCTTCGGCGGATAAATCATATTCGGCGGAGTTCCCGGAATAGACTCCAGTTTTTCCTTCGTATCCAGATCCGGAACCGAGGAAAGAAGTGCCCATGTATACGGATGCGCCGGGCTGTAGAAAACATCCTGCGCCGTGCCGTACTCTACAATCTTTCCGGCATACATTACCGCAATACGGTCCGCCATATTAGCTACAACACCCAAATCGTGAGTAATGAAAATGACAGACAGATGACGCTCTTCCTTGAGCTTATTGATCAGTTCGAGAATCTGAGCCTGAATCGTTACATCCAGAGCTGTTGTCGGTTCGTCACAGATTAACACGTCAGGATTTGCCGTAAGAGCAATTGCGATAACAATACGCTGACGCATACCGCCTGAGAACTCAAACGGATACTGTCTGTATCGTCTTCTCGGATTGTCGATTCCGACACTCTCCATCAGTTTGATGGCACGCTCTCTCGCAACAGACTTGGTAATACGATATGCCGCTCTCTGCTCCGTATCCTTCATGAAATCCACAACCTCAAGGGTACGCGTGGCAACATCAATGGAACGGTTGGCTTCAACCTGCTGTTTCATGTGGTTCGAAAGTTCCGTTATGGTTCCTTCCATATCGGAACGAAGGTTGTCAACATCCACCAGACCTGCCGGAACCACAGACCACTCCGGCTTCTTTCCTTTCGCTGCAAGAGCGTCATACTTACGCTTCTGCTTCTCGTAACGCGCCGTTTCTTTTCTGTTATTCTCAATACCGCCGTAGTACTTGTCAATGGCGTAATCGATGGAGGAACCGAAAGTATGGGTAATACTGTCCTTCACAACCTCCAAAGGATTGATGCACTTTGCAACCAGAGGCTTTAAACGTTTTACGGCCGCAACTACATCATCCTTCTTGGGATCTCCCTGGAATACAGGAAGTTCCTTATCGAGGGCCTCTATAGCTGCAGTACGGTTTTTGTCCGTCTCGTCGAGAGATTGCTTTACGCCCAATGCAGCCTTCTCCATGAACTCTTTGATGAAAGCCTCATCCGCTTTCGAGCGGGTCAGAGCATTTAATTCCTTGACACTGTCTGCCTTCGGAATAGTATTTTCCACAAATGTCATATATCCCGCAAGTGTGAAGGTGTTCGGAACATCCATGGCAATCGCCTCATCGGCAATCTCCTTGATGTTCTTTACTGCCTTCATAAGCTTGCTGTTATCCTTCGTCTTTACAGCCTCACGGCGCAGGGACGAAAGTGATGTTGCCGCTGACTTCATCTCGTCGGCGCGATCACGTACCACAAAATAGGAAAGAGAGCCCTTGGCGGCATGGGCCAAACCACCCATATCACCGGAAGGTACCATTTCTTTAGCGTTGGCAAGGCGTTCCAGGATATTCTCCGCACGCGCGCTGGCCTCCTTTGCAAGTTCCAAAGCATCGGTATACTCGCTTTCCAGTTTTGCGTGGCATTTTTCCATATTACGGAAACGCGATACATAGGAGCCTGCATCGGCAACGCCGGCATCCTCCATCTTTTCCTTCATGGCCGCAAGCATAGCCTTCATATCCTTTCGGCTCTCTCTGCGCGCAGTCTTATTCTTCAGCAACATAGCCTCTGTCAGCTGTTTACCGATTCGCATGATTGGGTTTAAGCTGGAGAGGGGATCCTGGAATACCATGGCAATCTTATCACCGCGGATCTCATGAAATTCCTCCTCGGAAATCTTCAAAAGGTCCTTATCACCGTAAAGAATCTTGCCGTTTTCCACAATGGCATTGCCGGCGGATATACCCATGATAGCCTTACTGGTTACAGACTTACCGGATCCGGACTCGCCTACGATGGCGAGAGTCTCTCCCTTGTAAAGATCAAAGCTGATATCGCGCACTGCCTGAACCTTACCATTAGAAGTGCGGAAGGAAATACGCAGGTTTTTTACACTGATTTTCTTCTCTGCCATTATTCATCCGCTCCTCTCAATGAAGGGTTAAATGCATCCCGCAAACCATTACCGAACAGGTTAAACGCAATCATCAGCAATGAGATAAAGAGCGCCGGGAACAAAAGAATATGCGGGTCGGTGGACATATAAGTCTGTCCGTTGGAAAGCATGGTACCGACGCTGGTCATTCCAGAAGTTTCCAGATTGACTATGCCTAAGTATGTCAACATGGACTCACTGTACACAACGCTCGGGATAATCAAAACCGTACCTGTAATGATGGTACCGATGGCATTCGGGAAAATATGACGGAATATAAGTCTCTTGTCGCTGGCGCCAAGTGTTCTCGCGGCAAGTACATACTCCTGGTTTTTAAAGCGGTAGAACTGTGTACGAACACGGCTTGCGATACCGATCCAACCAGTCAATACAAATGCAAACAAAAGTGCAGGAACCGGTCCGACTTTCTTCGCGAGGTGCATCTGGAACAAGGTCGCTACAATGATGAACGGAACACCGTCCAGAATATCGGTAATACGCTCCATGATAAGGTCTGTTGCACCGCCGTAATACCCTTCTACAGAACCGTAAATGACACCGATGAAGAGGTTGATTATGGAAACACAGATAGCAAGCAGGAATGAAAGCCTTGCTCCGAATGCAAGACAAAGGAAGATATCCTGTCCATGCTGGTTCGTTCCGAACACATGGGTTGCGTAATGTCCGTTTACAAAATAATAGTATTCCTTATAAAGCACACGCAGATGATATCCGGTCTGGTTCTTCACGGCATATACCACGTGAAGTCCGCCCTCACCATCCCCGGGAATGTCCATCCGCAGGGAGTCATACTGCCCGTACGTAAGATTCTTTTTCATCAGATAATCCGCTTCATAAATCGGATTACCGTTTTCATCATGGTTTTTCGTTTCACCGGCGGATTTATCCGTCTCGTCAGCGAGTTTATACCACAGATTTGCCCCATTGGTTACCGCAACAAAGTTAGTCTTGTAATTCGCAGGCATCGGATAGATAACCTGGATCCCGGTGCGGTTCTGATAATCCTTAAGGGCATCGTACTCCTCCTTCGTCACATCGACATAGGTGAATCCGACTTTCTCGTAGGAATCAACATAAAGCGTATACAGCATACGTCCCGTAAGAGAATCCTTCTCCGTCTTACGGATTTCCTTCACGGCAGAAGATCCGTATTCCTGTCCGATGGAATTGTAGTAA
This sequence comes from uncultured Lachnoclostridium sp., assembly GCA_947305875.1. Lineage (GTDB taxonomy): Bacteria > Bacillota > Clostridia > Lachnospirales > Lachnospiraceae > ISDg. Next base: position 4,774 of record CAMZEW010000028.1, on the reverse strand, counting down.
TCATACCCTGCCTGTGATGCCCGTTGCTCTTTGCAACCATCCCAGCCAAGCCAGGAAAACAGTTCGCTTTTCGGAAGAACCATCTTGTAGTAACCGTCGCGGTCATCCACCTTATACGGAGAGACGAGCGGAACAATAAGCGCATACAAAAACAAAATCAAAATAATCACTGCGGCTGCAACGGAAGACTTATTCTTTCGAAACCGTCTCCACGCATCCCGCAAGTATCCGACCGGCTTGGTATCAAGCTTTTTGTCGGCAATTTTACCCTCTCGTTTGGCAAATACGAATTTATCTTTCGGCAAATTATTGTAATCCATATTACCTTGCCCCCATCTTTATTCTCGGATCGATAAATCCGTAACTCAGGTCCGTCACAAGTCCTGCGACAAGACTGATTAACGTGTAAAAGAATGTCAGTGCCATGAAAAAGTTATAATCACGCAAATTAATAGAGGTGATGTACAACTTACCGATGCCGGGAATACCGAAAATACCCTCGATAATCAATGAGCCGCTGAGAATACCGATAAATTCACCGAGAATCTGCGGAAAAATCGGCACCATGGCATTACGCATCGCATGACGGGTTATGGCCTGATTCTTCGTCAGACCTTTTGTGCGTGCCAGCAGAAGATAATCTCCCGTGAGCACTTCGGAAAGTTCTGCCCGGGTAAATCGGGTGAGCACGGCAATTGTACCGAAGCACAGTGAGAAGATTGCCGGCAGCATAGACTTAAACATTTCAAAACTGAAAAGCGTAGCAGTCTCCCGGGAGGCTACTGTCAAAGGGAACCATCTGGTCTTATAGCACAGAAAATACTGCACCAGGAATGCATACACATAACTCGGCACGGAAACCACAAGCATAACCGCCGTAGAAACAACGTGATCCTGCCATTTGTTCTTCCGGAGTGCTGCATATATTCCGAACAGCAATCCCAACGGGATTGCAATCATAATCGAATACAGATTCACAACAATCGTATAGGGAAGTTTTTCCTTGATGACGTCGTACACATTCTGGCTGATGTACATCTGCTCACCGAGTCCCAGATCCGGGGTCCATCCCTTACTGTCACCGCTTCCGAAACTGAACACATTCTTCCAATATTTTTCATACTTCGTCAATATCGGTTTGTGTTTACCCATCTTCTCCCTGCGCTCAAGAACAAGGTTGTAGTCACGGCCCTGCGCCTTAGCGTTCGGAAGAGGTAGCAATTTGACCAAAATGAAGCACATTGTTGCGATGACAAAGAATGTCACGAACATAAGCAATATTCTCTTTATTACATACTTAAGCATACCCTCGCGGTTCCTTCCGGTAGTTTCTACAATAAAACGCAAGAACACAATCACGGGCAAAAGCCCGTGATTGTGCCATGCGTATCAGACAAATAACATGTCTTCTGACTCACGCCGGCCTTTCCTTTCGCCGGCTGAGAATTCCTTTATTCATAGTTCAGCGTGCTGGAAATCTTCTCCCACTCTTCATCAGAGTACTTAAAGGTGTAGAACTGGAGTCCGCCGAAACCGATCAAATCGATATACTGCGTAATCGCGTAATCACCCTTCTGGGAAATCAGCGAAGCGCTGTTTCTGTAATACATAGGAATCGCACAGAAGGAACTCAGGTACGTCTTCTCAAGCAAGCCGTAGAAGTTAGCCTTCGTCATAGCATCATATTCAGAGAAGTATCCGAGGGTCTTGGATCCGTCTTTCGAAGTAATCTTGCAATCCGGATCGGAATCATCCGCCCAAAGAGCCCACTGCTGAAGAGATGCAATATAATCGTCACCGTCAACATTAATTCTTACATTGATAGCTGCGGTATCATAACCATACTCCATCTGGTTTTTCTCACCCTTAGGATCATCACAGTAGCACTCGTACAGAATCGTGTAAGGAGCCGAAGCTGCGCCGCCCCAGGTGGAGAAAATCATATCCGTGTTACCGGAATACATGGTGTTGTAGTAGTCTGCGTCAACCGTCATCTTAAGGGAAACCTTACCCTCGAATCCGGTACCCTCACATGCCGACTTCAGGGCATCATTGAGGAAGTTAAACATCTGAACATAGATATCATCCGACTGGTAAACCAGCATCTCAATCTCAACCTTCGAGGTTCCGTCGTAGGACTTGTCGGCGATGCACTCGTCATACGCCTTCTTCATGTACTCTCTTGCCTCGTTGATGTTGAAACCGGTGATTGCATCGTAAGCTTCCTCAAGGTCGCCGTACTCAGCATCCTCACCGAACGTCAGTCCGTAAAGGCCTACCAATGCGCCCATAGCGCCATCCGTATCACGATAGGAAGCACCGGAGAACGGATCATAAATATACATGGAGTTCAGGAGACCGAAACCTGCAGTTCCTGCAGAGGTGTAGGAAGAAGCAAATTTAGCACGGTCGATTGCCAGCGAATATGCATGGCGGAAGTTCTCATTTGCGAGAATCTGCGTGCCTCTCTTGGCAAGAGAATCCTTATCCGTGTTGAAAGTAATCTTGGTGGTGTAGGACTGAGGCGTATAGCGGATATAAGGGCTCGTGCTGTACGTCTTCATATCCTCACTCTGAAGGGCAACATTATCAATCTCACCCTTCAGGAATGCAAGGAGCTGCGTCTCATGCTTTGCAATAACCTGAACGGAAATCTTATCTGCCTGATACTGGCCCTTGTGATTGCCGTCCGAATAACCGAACCACTTGTCGTTACGCTCAAACGTAATCTGCTTATCAGCCTGGAAGAACGTAAGGTTGTAAGGTCCGTAGCTTGCCGTCGTCTCAACACTCGTACCGTAGGTCGTGGTGATGGTAGCAATATTTGCGCTGTCCTTCGTTACTTCGCGCTTATTATCGTCATAATACTTCTTGCTTGCTTCCCAGAGATCCTTCTTTACAAGATAGGAAGAGCTTAAGTTGTAAGGTACAAAATAGTTGGGATCCGCGGTCGAATTAATTGTAACCAAAACGATCTCATAGTCGCCGGTCTTGAAGAAACCTACGTCTTCCCACTTCGTAACAGCGTTTTCTACCTGATAGGAAAGGTAATAGATGAGCTGATCTTCCGGCTCATTGCCCCAGTCATCAATACCGGTGAACTCATGCAGCTTTGCAAGGTTCTCATCTGTAGCAGGAATATATCCGTCAGCATCTGCCTTCGCTGCAAGTGCATCATAGACACCTTCCGGGAAGTATGCCTTGTATTCAGTCAAAGTATGGCCGCTCATCCAGGCATAAGCCGTATTCAGACCGATATAAAGCTTTGCACCGTCCGGAGTCGTATATACACCGTCACTGCCCTTAACTTTCGTTTCCCATGTAGCTACAGCAGAATCACCGTCCGTGGAGTTAGCCTCCCAGGACATCTTACCGGAGTATATATAGTTCTTTGCATTGTAGATAGCAAAATCGCCTGCGTACAGAGAGTCTGCACGGCGGTTCAGCATAATCGGATCAAGAAGTTCCTGTGCGGAATACACGAAGTCGTCCGCGTTAATCGGCGTGCCGTCGTTCCACTGCAGGTCCTCACGAAGCTTGATCTTCCAAGCCTTCGCGGTATCGCCTTCCTTGATGCCGTATTTGCCGACATAATCCTTGGTTACATCCTCGGGAAGCGCTGCTGCAAGCTCGCAGGTAACGCTCCAGCCGTCTTTCGTCGAATTCAAAGCGAATCCGTAGTAACCGGAGGAGATGCGATCCAGAATCGAGGAGTCATCACTGGTTTCCCAGGTGCAGGGACCCCAGTTCAGAGTACTTGTATCCGTAATGTAGTCATTAAATGTGTAGTATGCGGGATCGGTATAATCCTTAGAACCGTTTCCGGTATACACATCGTATCCTACTTCGCCGCCGCCGCTCTGTTCCTTCTTGGAAACAAGGGAACCGGCGAACAGTGTGCCGTCAGCCTCTTTAACAACGGACAAATCCGTTATGTCGGGCATATCAACTCCCTGCGTAGGCGTCGGTGTTGCTTCACCGGTCGGCGCAGTAGTAGGCGTCGTAGTAGGCGTCGTGTTGTTGTTCTTCTTGCCGCAGGCGGTCGAAAGTAACATGACCGAAACGAGAAGAAGAGCCAAAATCTTCTTTGCGTACTTCATAGCACTATTCCTTTCTTATACTCATTAAGTATCCGTGCAAAAACGCGCTTTCCGCACGAGTACAAAATATAACAATGATATTATACCGCTGCGGGTTTTCTTTGTAAAGATTCCCCCCTCGGAAAAGCGCGTAAACCACCTTGACTTTATTTGACTTATATTTTGTCATATCATGTTACATTTGCCGCTTTTTTCAAAACGGCATGGGGGTACGGTAAACATAAAAAACACCGGATACAGGTCATTGCATCCGGTGTTTCGCATGGAATTCTATAGAATTTATTACTTGTTGTAATTTACGATCTTACCAAAGTCAGCCTTCAGGGAAGCGCCGCCGATCAGACCGCCGTCGATGTCGGGCATTGCAAGAAGCTCTGCAGCATTGCCGGCGTTCATGGAACCGCCGTACTGGATGCGAACCGCCTCTGCGGTAGCACCGTCGTAAAGCTCGGCGATATACTCACGGATCAGCTTGCAGACTTCCTCAGCCTGCTCTGCGGTAGCGGTCTCGCCGGTACCGATTGCCCAGATGGGCTCGTAAGCAATAACAAGGTTCTTAACCTGCTCGGCGGTAATGCCGGAAAGATCCCACTTAATCTGACGGGAGATCCATTCCTTATAGGTGCCTGCCTTACGAAGCGCAAGGGACTCACCGCAGCAGAGAATCGGCTTAA
>CAMZEW010000027.1:0-15890 GCA_947305875.1 uncultured Lachnoclostridium sp. | reverse complement strand
TCGGCGGAATCCGCGGCAAGATGACCTCTTCGCCGGCAAGACATCTGTCCACGCTCGTTAACCAGATGGTTAACTTCCTCGGCATTATGCAGAACGAGTGGGCGGGCGCACAGGCATTTTCCTCCTTTGACACCTATCTTGCACCGTTCGTAAAGGTCGATGACCTGAGCTATAAAGAAGTAAAGCAGTGCATCCAGAGTTTCGTATACGGCGTGAACACACCGAGCCGCTGGGGCACCCAGGCACCTTTCAGCAACATCACCCTTGACTGGACCGTCCCGGCGGACATGGCAGAGCTTCCGTGCCTGATCGGCGGCGAGGAGATGGATTTCTGCTACAAGGATTGTAAGAAAGAGATGGATATGGTCAACAAGGCCTTCATCGAGATCATGATCGAAGGCGATGCGAACGGCCGCGGTTTCCAGTATCCGATTCCGACTTACTCGATTACCCGTGATTTTGACTGGTCCGACAACGAGAACAACCGTCTGCTGTTCGAGATGACTGCGAAGTACGGCACGCCTTACTTCAGCAACTACATCAACAGCGACATGCAGCCGAGCGACGTACGTTCCATGTGCTGCCGTCTGCGTCTCGACCTCCGCGAACTCCGCAAGAAGACCGGCGGTTTCTTCGGATCCGGCGAGAGCACCGGAAGTATCGGTGTTGTAACCATCAATATGCCGCGCCTTGCCTACCTTGCAAGCGACGAAGAGGACTTCTACAAGCGCCTCGACCGCATGATGGACATTGCCGCCCGTTCCCTGAAGGTAAAGCGTACGGTTATCACGAAGCTTCTCAATGAGGGACTGTATCCGTACACGATGCGTTACCTCGGCACGTTCGAGAACCATTTCTCGACAATCGGTCTTCTCGGCATGAACGAGGCAGGCCTGAACGCCAAATGGGTCGGCAAGGACATGACGCACAAGGAATGCCAGGATTTCTCCGTTCGCGTTCTGAACCATATGAGAGAGCGCCTGTCCGATTATCAGGAGCAGTACGGCGACCTTTACAACCTTGAGGCTACTCCCGCAGAGTCCACGAGCTACCGTCTTGCAAAGCACGACAAGAAGCATTATCCGGACATCATTACGGCAGGCCGCGAGGGTGAGACTCCTTACTATACCAACAGTTCTCATTTGCCGGTAGGATATACCGCCGACGTTTTCGAAGCGCTCGACATTCAGGACCGTCTGCAGACGCTTTACACCTCGGGAACCGTATTCCATTGCTTCCTCGGTGAGAAGCTGCCCGACTGGCAGGCTGCCGCGAAGCTCGTCCGCACGATTGCCGAGAACTATCAGCTTCCTTACTACACGATGTCGCCGACGTACTCAATCTGCCAGACGCACGGCTACATCACCGGCGAGGTGGATAAGTGTCCGGAGTGCGGTGCGCCGACCGAGATCTACAGCCGTATCACCGGTTACTACCGTGCGGTACAGAACTGGAACCCCGGCAAGCAGCAGGAGTTCTCGGAGCGTCTGGAGTATGTCATCGATACCGACAGCCTGGACCGCGGCATTGAGGCCGAAGGCGTAACGAGAGAGATGCCCGAAGAAGCGGCGGAAACTCCGGTAGTGAACGAGAACGGCGAGCTCCTTCTCTTCACGACGAAGACCTGCCCGAACTGCAAACTTGCGAAGGAATTCCTCTCCGGCATGGATTACCGTGTTATCGACGCTGAGGAAAATGCAAAACTGACGATGAAGTACGGCGTTATGCAGGCACCGACGCTTGTTGTTCTGAAGGGCGAGAATGTCGAGAAATACACCAATGCTTCGAACATTCGCCGCTTTGTCAACGAGAATCACTAGGAACCCACAAGACAGGAAGGGGCCGTTCGAAAGGATGGCCCCTTTATCTGATTATAGGGACGAAACGGATAGGAGAAGAGTATGAGTTACGCAGATGATGTTTTTATCCGCATGTGCAAGGATGTATTGGAAAACGGCACGAGCACGGAAGGCGAGGCGGTGCGTCCGCATTGGGAGGACGGCGCTTCGGCATATACGATTAAGCGGTTCGGCGTTGTGAACCGTTATGATCTGAGCAAGGAGTTCCCGGCGCAGACGCTTCGGAAGACGCCGATTAAGTCCGCAACCGACGAGCTTTTATGGATCTGGCAGAAGAAGAGCAACAACGTGCATGACTTCGGCCAGCACATCTGGGATTCGTGGGCGGACGAGACAGGTTCGATCGGCAAGGCCTACGGCTACCAGATGAGTGTGAAGCATCAGTACAAGGAAGGCATGTTCGACCAGGTCGACCGGGTGCTTTACGACCTGCAGCACACGCCGTACAGCCGCCGGATTCTGACGAACATTTATGTACATCAGGATCTGCATGAGATGAATCTGTATCCGTGCGCGTACAGCATGACATTTAACGTAACAAAACCGAAGGACGGCGGGAAGCTTGTCCTCAACACGATACTGAACCAGCGCTCGCAGGACATTCTCGCGGCCAACGCGTGGAACGTCTGCCAGTATGCGGTGCTCACCCACATGTTCGCGCAGGTCTGCGACATGCAGGTCGGCGAGTTCGTGCATGTCATAGCAGACGCGCACATCTATGACCGCCACATCCCGATTGTCGAGGAACTGATCAGGCGGCAGACTTATCCGGCACCGAAGTTCTGGCTGAATCCGGAAATTAAGAACTTCTACGACTTCACAAAGGATGATGTCGCGCTGACCGACTATCAATTCGGTGAGCCGATCGGGAAGATTCCGGTAGCCATCTAATCAAAAAAACGCAATGTTAACTAAATGAGACAGTTGTAGAATAAAGGAAAATGACATGAGAATTGCAATCACGGACGATTTACGGGAAGACCGCAGCCGGTTGGAAACGATGCTCCGCGAGAATCTGACTGCAATGGGGTATCAGCCGGAGTGCCTTGACTGTTATGAGAGCGGAGAGAAGCTTCTCGAGGCTTTCGAGCCGAACCGCTATGATTTTATCTGCCTGGACATATATATGGACGGAATTACCGGTATTGAAACGGCCAACGTAATCCGCCAGAAGGATAAGAACGTGCGCCTTGTGTTCGTCTCCTCGAGCAACGATTTCGCGATGGAGAGTTACCGCGTCAAAGCGGACTACTATCTGCTGAAACCTTACACGGCCGACGACATCCGCCGCATGATTCAGGAAATCGGGCCCGAGCAGATTGAAGGCGGCCGTGTACTGACGCTTCCGGACGGGAGCACATGCATGCTTGGTGATATTGTCTTCACGGAGTACTCCAACCATAAGGTGACGATTCATTTCCGCGACGGCCATATGCACAGCGTCTGGACTTCGCAGGCGGAGATGGAGCAGCTGCTCTGTTCCCGCGAGTGCTTCGCGACAAGCACGAAGGGCATCATAGTGAATCTGGAGCAGATTGCCGTTATCGATGAAACGGACGTGCGGATGCAGAACGGGATTCTGGTTCCGGTCAGCCGCGCGCGAAGAGCCGAACTGAAGCAGATGCATGCGGAAACGATATTCCGAAATCTCCGAAAGGCGGGAAGACATTAATGCAATATTCCGTTTTCGAATATGTTATGTATAACACGCTGCGAAGCGGTGCAATCATCCTTCTGGCCTTTGGAATTCTGAAGCGAAAGTCACGTTTTTCCGAGACGTTCACGGCGATTCTCTTCACGGTCATGACGGCTGTCTGGGTCGGTTCCTCGGCGATCGGACTATATTTCCTGCGTCGCTACAGCATCGGTCCGACGGTGGAAATCATCCAGAGTATCATCCTTTTGATATTCATGGTTTTCGCCATCAAGGATAATCTCGGGAAACTGCTGTTTATCTTCTTCATGCTGTATACAATCGGCGGACTCATATCGATTACCGGTAAGTATATCGAGATGCAGATCTGGCCGATCAAAGCCTACGACGCATACCGCTGGACTGCGACGGTCGGACTGCTGATTGCAATCGGGGTGATTCTTGTTCCGTTCGGACTGGCCATCTATTATGACGCGGTCGCGATCATGGGCAAGGAAGGGGAGAGTACGGCATGGCGCTACTGCTGGCTGATTCCGGCAACATTCTACCTCTTCTGGCTGCAGGGTATGTACGGCAAAGACGAAACGGCACTCGAGGTTTCCTCAAAGCTCGTGAACATCCTCTACATGACCGCGATCAATGCTTCGGCTTACCTGATCTACCATATGGTCATGCGCATGATTTTGGAGCACAACAGTCTTTTGAAGGTGCAGGCGGAGAACCAGGCGCTCAACGTACAGGTTACCCAGTTCAAGGACCTGAGGGAACGAATTGAAGACGCGCGGCGCACGAGACACGACCTGAGACACCACGTAGTTGTGTTGGAGACAATTGTAGAAAGCGGTGATAAAGTCGCTCTTCGGAACTATATCGACGAATTCTGCAAGGTACACCGCCTCGAAGAGCCGATTGTGTATTGCGATAACGCGACGGCGGATTCGGTTCTTTCGTACTTCGTCCGGATGGCAGCAGCAGACAATATCGTCTGTGACATTCAGTTCTCAATGCCCCCTGCGGTCGGAATTGACCGGAGTGATCTTGCCGTATTGCTCGGAAACCTTATGGAGAATGCGGTTCAGGCTTGTAAGAGCCAGAAGACCGGCTCCCGCCGCATCAAAGTCCGCGGCGGCATGCGTGACGGGGGAATGCTTGCATTTATCGTAGACAATACGACCGATACGGAACCGCAGATGGAAAGCGACGGGCGCTTCCGTTCGACCAAGCACGAAGGCATCGGAATCGGTACGGATTCCGTCCGGAACATTGCGGAACGTTACGGCGGGATGGCAGAGTACAGTTACGAGGACGGCATGTTCCACGCGTCGGTGATGCTTTATGCAAATGAATTAATTGAAAATCCGGACACGATCCGACTGGAGTAGACAGCTGTAGAACCATCGGAAAATTGCATATTATACATTGAATATTTACATTTGGGCGGGCCTTTTCGGAGGATCCGCCCGTTTTTTATGCATAAATCTGCTTAAAACGGCCAAAATTACTCAAACGGTCGGTTTTTTACTCATACTGCGCTTTAAAACTCTTCATCAGGTGGGCTACAATGACAGTGTTTGAGGTTAACTTTGTCATTTTGCGGGATTCATCCTCCCGCAAGCACGCACAAGGGAATAAGAATGGAGGTACTTTATGAGTAAGAGTACGAAATGGATGAGAAAAGGCTTTGCATGGTTGCTTTGCCTGTTTATGTTGACTGGGATGATGAGTTCCGCAGCGAGCGCAGGTGGACCGCCGCAGCCGCCGGAGCCGAAGCCGCCTGTACAGGAACAGCCGGTAGCGATGTCTATTTATTTCACTCAAGGCGGAGATCTCACGAAAGACATTGTTTGGGATGATAGCCAGGTTGGTTCGGCGGCGTCTCCGAAAGTGTCGGCTTCTTTTGTTGTAATAAGCGGTGATCAAAGGCATTATGAGGTACGCGGAACCTGGATGGAAAAGGCTTCCAATGCGGAAGAATTCTCTATAGCCGAGATGAGCGGTAATCCTGCTGTTTTTCCGAAGAAAAACTTGAACGGCGGACAATGGTATAGTCTTGCGTTTGACTTTCAAACAGAAGACGGTATTGCATTAGCGAAGCACGGAGTAAGCTATTACCTGTTAATTGAGGTGTTTGATGCCAATGGTAAAAAGGTTGCGGAAAAGATTTCTTCTACCGCAAACATTTCCTACAAGGGTAGAATAACTTTTGATCTCAATTACAATACACTGAATACGACCTATAAGACTGTTACGTTCAATTCCGGTGATATCGTGAACGCTCCTACGCCGAACCCGACGAGACAAGGTTACGATTTTACCGGTTGGTATGAGGATCCTAAATGTACTGAAGATACAAAGGTGGATTTTACTCAGGCGCAGTACAGCAGAAGAACCGTATACGCCGGTTGGAAAGAACAGAAGAAGCAGTGGCAGGTTAAACTTCATTATGGTGATGGCCCTAGCCCTCATTCGTTAGGATATAAGGAAAAGACCATTACTGTTAATGATGGAACAACGCTGAATGATTTCATTTCCGCAAACAGCGACCAGGAAGAACTGGTTAAACCGGTATGCAAGACGCAGGGTGTAACACATGCCTTCTTGGGATGGTATACAGACAAAAACTATAAGGCCGGTACGGAGTTCGGTTTCGACGCAGCTATTACTAAGAAATTAGATTTGTATGCAAGATGGGGATTCCGCGTACATTTTGATGTCGGAAATGTCGGTGCGGACGAGATTCCGGACCAGACCTTCACCGGCAACGGTGGTAAGGTTACAAGACCGAAGAATGATCCTTCTGCTGAAGGTTGGACATTCAAAGGTTGGACACTTAACGGAAAAGGATACGATTTTAATACGAAAGTAAACACCAGCTTCACACTTGTTGCGAATTGGGAGCAGGAAGTTCAGAAGCAGGCCATCGGTCTTAGTAACACGTATGAACTTACCTATAATGGTGAGGTTCGAAGCGTCGATATCGTTGACGCCGATGGAAAACCCGTTACGATTCCTTCTACTGCATATACTCTTGTTTATAATAGAGTAGCCCCTGATGAAAACGGGAACCCTGTTTTTGAGCCAAAGGATATAGGATGGTATATTGTCACTCTTTCTCTGACTGATGAGGGGCGCGAAAAATTCGAATTAATTAACCCTTTAAATAACGGTACAGTTAAATCCCAATTGCGGATATATCAAAAGCCGATTGAGGTTTCCTGGAGCGATGACAGTTTTGCTTATGACGGAACTGAGCATTGCCCGGAGGCTACCGCAGTTGGACTTTGCCCTAATGATACCTGCGAGCTCACGGTTGAGGGAGCGAAGAAAGACGCTGGAAATGATTATACTGCGAAAGTAATTGCGATTAGTAATCAGAATTACTGCTTTGCAGAGGATTACGACGGCCAGACGACGACATTCTCTATCGCGAAGCGTCCGGTTACGATTACCTGGGGCAGTAATACACTGACATACAACGAAAACGAACAAACCCCCGATGTGAATATTGACGGCCTGCTCGGAGTAAACGTTGACGGAGTGGTATATGAGCTTAGCGGCGGGGTGGTAATTGGCAGCAGTACCGCTGAGATTAAACTCGTAGGGGATGCGAGTGACAACTACCAGCTTCCCGACAATGCTAAATTCGATTTTACGGTAAGCAAGATTCAGCCTACTTTGACGTTGAAAGATACGAAGTCCAGCGTTCAATACGGAGATAGCTTCGTCATTTCTTACACTTTGGAGAACGGTCCTGAAGAGAGAGAGATAATCGTAAGCTCCGATAAGACCAGTGTTGCAGAAGCAGTATATGACGAAGAAACCGGCAAGATTACGGTTACTGCAAAAGGAGTTGGATCTGCAAAGATTACTGTAAAGGTAAAAGCAGCTGGCAGCTTTGATGAAGCTTCTGACAGCTTTACTCTTGAGGTTGAGCAGCGCCTTCTTGAGATTTCTTGGAGTAATACGAAATTAGAGTACACGGGCGAGGAACTGTATCCCACCGTAGAGGTTAAGGGACTGCTTGAAAACGACGGAGTAACCTCTACGCTTACTGTTGATGGATACGCATACAGGAAGCCTATAGAAATTGGCGAGTATACAGCCAAAGTAGTGTTGCATGGAAATGCTAAGGGAAATTATAAGCTTCCTACTAATTCTTCGAAAAAGTACAACATTATTAAAGCTCCCAATAAAATTACTCTGACAGAAGAGTCAAAAACCATTCAGTATGGCGAAACCTATGATATTAAGTACAAGAAGGATGTTGATACCGGAAGAGTTACTTTTGAGAGCAGTAACAAAAATGTAGCTTCCGTTGATGCAAACGGGCGCATTACGGCTAAATATCCCGGTACCGCAACAATTACCGTAAAGCTTGGTGCAACTGGGCACCACACCGGGGATGAGGTTTACTTCACAGTTACGGTAACGAAGAGAGTCGTAACGGTTAATTGGACCGGTGATACTACCTATACTTATGACGGACAGGGACATTGTCCGCAATACGAACTGGTTGGCTTGGTCGGTGATGAAAAGCTTTACATCGAATTTTCCGGCCCAGTCAAGGATGCAGGATCTTATGAAGCTAAGGTTTCTATCAAAAAGTATTCTTTTAACTCGGACAAATACGTTTTAGATCCGGACACCGTAAAGAAACCATTTAAGATTAATCCGGCAGAAGTAAAGATTTCTGCAAAAGACATTAATATGACCTATGGTGATCCTTCATTCCCCCTGGATTATAGTGTAGAGGGTGTAGGGAAAGATAAGGTTAGTGTTATACTTAATAATGGCTGGTACCAGAATGTGATTAGCCTGCAAAACGGAAAAGTAAAGATTCTCAACGCAGGTACTATCGAAATTAAGTTTTACTACCCTGGCGATCCTAACCATACAGCTGCAGAAAAAACGATTAAACTTGAGGTTGCCAAGAAAGATGTAACCATCAAGTGGAATAAAACCTCTTTTGAGTATGATGAACATAGTCACGCTCCCGAGGCAACAATCGATGGCCTTGTAAGCGGCGAAAAAATCAATGTAATAGTTACGGTAGATAATGTTTTTTATGGAAATCCGATCAATGTAGGAAATTACACTGCCCGTGCGAAGCTTGTCGCGAATTATCCATACAACGTAAACAATTACACTATTGTAGAAGGCGCAACTTGCAAGTTTGAGATTTATAAGGTTGCAACCAAATTAGAGGTAAAAGCCGGACGTGGTGCGCAGACGGAGTATACCATTCCTTTATATGGTCCGAAGCCGACTTTCAATCCTAAGAATTATAAGTATATTGTTTACTACAATAACGGTGATAAGGTCGAGAAAGATTTCGATAAAGACATCACTGTATCCGGTTTCAGCACCGCTGATGCTGACCTTGGAAAACAGACCCTTACTGCAAAGACAACAGTAGGTGATAAAGAACTGACAGCCACCTTCACAGTTACCGTTAAGAAGCAAATCTGGATTACCTGGGATGCGCAGGGAATTGTATATAACGGTGAAAAACAGGGACCGAAGGCAAGCGTGAAAGGCCTGACGCCTTTAGAAAAGTATATTACTATCTCTTATAACGGAGTCAATGCAAACCAAGGTTTTAGTACTTACACCGCGAAGGCAGAGTTCACTGCAGAAGGTAAAGAAAAGTATGTTTTCTATCCGTATAATAACACTTGTCTTTACCGGATTTCTCCTAAGGAGGTAACCCTTTCCTGGAATTACGATGGTGCGGCGTTTGTTTACTCTGAGGAAGAGAACAGCACATTTGCCGCTGAATACTTCGCCGGTTCGGAAGTACTTGCTCCGGTTGCAACTCTTTCCGGTGTTGTAGAAGGGGAGAATCCTCTGAATGTGAATATTACGACCTTGTCAGGTGGACGGGTAGAAGCGACGGATGTTGTCGGTGGATACAAGATTACTACTTCGTTAAACAGCAGTAACTATGTATTCAAGAAGAACACGGTTCGATCCACGAACTACAGAATCATTAATAAAGTTTCCGGCGCAGATATCACGATTGATACTCCGAAGTGCGGACAGATCGCCGAATTCAGCAAGTCGGAAATCCTTTCCACCCTTGGAATGATTACGGGTGAGAGAGTAATGATTTCTCTCGACATGATTGCAATGTCTGCGGAGACTCTTGATGGAGTTAATTTTGTTAACATTGCCGACCTCCGGACTGAAGAAGGTGCTAACGTTTCGGATATCAAGGATGTCGTTCCGGTTCAGGAGGGAATTACTAACTGGGCTTCGCTCGGTCAGAACAATGCGTCCGATAAAGTAGTTGTGCGCGGCATTCTTGTTCCGTACATTACGAGTACTGTAACCGACGCAGAAAGCTTTGCTGATGCTATTAACACCATTGAAGTAAGTTCGTTTAAGGTCTATGGTGAAGATACTTACTCCATGATTCTGTTCCTTACCTGTGATGGTGAAACTGCTTTTGATGTTGATTCGGTTAAGGCTAATCTCACCGGTATCAACGAAAGCGCAATTCGTTACATGGCCGTCACAAAGAATGGTGTAGTTGCACTTATCGATGTTAAGGCAGCAGAGCACAACTGGACGGAATACTACGATATCGTAGATCCTACTGAAGGAACTCCCGGTTCCAAGAAACGTGATTGCAAGCTTGGTGATACAGTTGTTCATACGGAAGAGGTTGTTATTCCGGAGTTGAACGCAACGAAGATCAAGCTTATCAAGGGCGAAGGCTTCAAGGACACCTACTTTGTAAACGACAAATTTGACGTAACCGGTCTTAAGTACGAAGTAACGCTTTCCAACGGCGACGAAACTACGACGGAGACCCGCGACGTAACACTCGATATGATTTCCGGCTTCGACAGCAGCAAGGAAGCAAAGGGCCAGAAGATTACCGTAAGCTACGGCAATCTGACCGATTCCCTTACGATTGATGTTGTAAAGAAAGAGGAGCCTAAGAAGGAAGAGCCTAAGAAGGACGAGCCCGAAGAGCCGAAGAAGGACGAGCCGAAGAAGAGCCAGGTTGTTATCAAAGTCGGCGAGGGCGTTAAGACCACATATGATGTCGGTGATCCGTTCGACGCTACCGGTCTTACGATTGAGACTGTAGATGAAAGCGGCAAGACAATTACCATTCCGGTTACGGAGAAAATGGTAAGCGGTTTTGACAGCAGCAAGCCTGCCGACATCGTTATTACGATTTCCTACAAGGGTGTTACGGAGACGCTGAAAATTGAGGTTGTTCAATACAATACGGATACGACCTTTGAGAACGGAGCTCTCTATTCCGTAACTCACAGAACTAAGCACGATGAGATTACTGCCAGCTTGCATACGGGATCCCTCATCGACGGGCAATCCATTCCTGAGAAATACGTCAAGTCTTGGTCCGGTAGTTTACATCTGCTGATTTCCGAAGAATTCATAAAGACACTTCCGGCCGGTGAGCATGAGCTTGAAATCCTCTTCAAGGATGGTAAGTCTACCGTTAAGTTTACCGTAGCAGCAACTCCTGCGAGCGATGCAACTCCTGTAACGGGCGATACAAGCTCGCTGACGATGTGGATGATTCTTCTTGCTGCAGCAGCTGCCGTAATGGTTATGCTTCGCGTATACGCAGCTAAGAGAAGCGATGCAGAGTAATCTGTAATATGAACGTGGGTTGGTGCGCAAGCACTTTTCATAGGGGATGACCCGATCGTCCCAAACCCTCAAACACAAAGCAGACCGCATTCGGTTATCCGGATGCGGTCTGTTGCGTTATACAGAGATTCGGCTTGACGTATGTTGAGCAATGTTGTGGCCTGTGAGAAATCTTGAATGGTATTATATCCCTCTGACCGACACAATTTATGGAAAGAGGATTCAGTCGGAGTTTTTTCCGACTGAATCAAGAGATTATGAAATAAGGTCGGTTCAAAAAATCGATTTCGAACCGACTGAATTCATTATGCAGGGTTTTAGTCGGATTTTTAACCGACTGAATTGAAAAACAAAAGAAAAGGTCGGCTCAACAGAGAAAAGTCGTACCGACGGAATTTCAAAAACAAGGATTCGGTCGGGTTTTTGACCGACTGAATCGGCGAATCACAAAAATAGTCGGTTCAGGCAGGGCCCGACCGACCGGCACGAAGCCTGCCGGTCATGCGACGAAAACAATATGGCGCAGTATAGAATACGGTGCGGAAAACCGCACAGGGTGACAAAGAAAAACCGCACAGGGTGACAAAGAAAAATCGCACAGGGTGACAAAGAAAAAACCGCCGCTTACGAAGCGACGGTTTTCTTATACTTCAAGGACAAGATATCTTATTTCCCCAGCACTGCGTACATTTTGTCGAAGAGCTCGATTCCGAGGTCGACGGAGCGCTTGGATTTGGCTTCCTCGGCGGAAACGACATCGATGATGCGAAGCGAAACCTTCGTGCTCTTCGGGAAGCGGTCGCGCACGAGTTCGGTGCCCTCGATAACGGCCACCACAATCGGTACATTGGCCTTCTGGGCGATTTTCAGGACGCCGCCATGGAACGGAAGCAGTTCGTTCGTAAAACTGCGTTTTCCTTCGGGATAAACCATTACAGAGCACTCGTCGTTCTTAATCAGCTTGGCGGCATGATTGATGATTCCGATGGCCTGGCGCGCGTCGTCCTTCACAAGAGGCATGTAGCAGATCCTGCGGATAATCCGGCCGAACACCGGAAGCTTCAGATTCGCCTCTTTCGAGATAAATGCGAGCTTGTACTTCCGCATCGCCCACGCCGTCACGATCGGATCGAAGTTGGAACGGTGGTTACAGATCAACAGAAAGCGCCCCTGAGGGATTTTTTCGTCGCCCTCGTACCGAATCCTCACTCTGCTGCAGAAAAGCGCTATACGGACCTGTATGACGAACAGGCCGCGATAGAATTTGCTGCTCTTGTCATAAAGCTTGTTCGGATTCACGAACAGTCCGAAGAAAGCCGGGATGGCGACGAAGAAAAGGAACAGCACCGCGGCGAAGCCGACAACGGCCCCGAGCACAATCAAAAGAGCAATTAAATACTTCACTGAAAAATCTCCTTGTTATATAATCCGTGTAAACGGGAGAAATCATATAAAAGCCAAGCGGCAAATGCCACGGACGTCAGCCCACCAAAACCGGCCCCTAACCCTTCCTCACCGGAAGCGTAACGCGGAAGCGGGCGCCCGAAGCGTCCTCCCGGTTCTCCGTGGTAACCGTACCGCCGCAGACAGTAAGAATCTGCTTCACAAGCGACAGCCCGAGACCGTTTCCTTCCGCCTTATGGGACGTATCCGCCTGGTAAAACCGGTCGAAGATATGGTCCATAGCGTGCTCCGAGATGCCGGGGCCGTCATCCTCAATCGTGAAAACAATCGATTCTACTTCTGTAGAAAGCCGCATCCGTATCACGCCGCCGTCCGGACTGAATTTGACTGCGTTATCAATCAGGTTACTGAACACGTGCGCCAGAAGCTTTTCGTTTCCGTGGTAAGTAATCTCATCCAGCTCTACATCGAAATCGATGTTCTTCGCAGTCCAGCGGTCCTCAAGGAGCACAATCGAAAGACGGATCTGCTCGTCCAGGCGGTAGTCGTCGTTACTCACCTCGAAGGATGAATTATCAAGTCTTGAAAGCAGAAGAATGTTTCCGACCAGATCGGAAAGCCGTGTCGTATTCAGAAGAATCTTGCGGGCGTATTCCGCCTCATCTCCGGGGTTCAGGTCTTCCTGTTGCAGGAGAGTGGCGTAACCCTGTATGGCATTTATCGGCGTTTTAAACTCAGGTGATCAGTTGGAGAAGAAATCGGTCTTCATAATCTCGGTCGAGCTGAGTTCCTGCGTCATGATGTTGAAGTCGGTGTAGAGGTCCTGCACCTCGCCGATGCGGCTCGTCGTGTCCATGCGCTGCGTGAAGTCGCCCTTTGCAACCTTCTGCATCGCGGTGCCGAGCCTCGTAATGGGGCGGAAGAACGCGCGGCTTAGGAAGAAGTTCACGGTGTAGCCGATGATAATCGAGAAGAACAGCATGATGATGACGACCGGAAAATCAAGCCTCAGGTCGAAGTTCTTTCCGAGAAGGCTCGCAATCTCCGACGTGACAATCAGCATGCCGACAATCTCGGCAAGAACGATTGCCGTGAAGTAGATGCGCAGGTTCAAAGGAAAGATAGGCCGTTTCTTCATGTATTATTTCTTCACCACCTTATAGCCGATGCCGCGGATTGTGACAATCGAAAAATCCTCATTGTCGCGGAAGCGGTCGCGAAGCCGGCCGATGTGTACCTCGACCGTGTGCGTATCCGTAAAATCATCATAGCCCCACACCTCATCCATCAGCTGCTTACGGGTGAAGATCTTGCCGGTGTACGAGGCCATCTTGTAGAGAAGCATGAATTCCTTCTGCGGAAGGATGAAGCTGCTGTCGCCGACCGTTACGGTAAGCGTGTCGCACTCAAGCGTCGTGCCGCCGATGACAAGCCGCCGCTCGTTCTGGATGCGGGCGCGTCGCAGCAGGGCGCTCACGCGGAGCACCATCTCATTGATGTTGACGGGCTTTACCATGTAGTCGTCCGTGCCGGACAGGAAGCCCTGTTCCATATCGTCGAAACTGCCCTTCGCGGTAATCATCAGAACAGGAATCGTCTGACCCGCCTCACGCAGCGATTTCACGAGCTCGTAGCCGTTCATCACGGGCATCATAATGTCGGAAATGAGAAGGTCGTAGTATTCCCGGTGCAGGGCAGTAAGCGCCTCCGCGCCGTTCTCTACGGCCGTCACTTCATAATCGTGTTTTGTAAGCACATGCGAAAAGAGCTGGCAGAGCTCGCTGTCATCTTCCGCAATGAGAATCTTCTGCATGAATTATTCGCCTTTCTTCCCCTGTACACGTTCGATTTCATTCTCACGGTTCCAGAGGAAACTGAAATGCGCCTCCGTCCCCGAAAGAATGCGCCGGAAATTCAGAAAATGCTTCGAGAGCATCAACAGGCCGACCGCAGTGAATATGATCTGCCCGACGTAGTCCTTCGTAAACAGCCCGTACAGCACCGGCGCATAAATTGCGACCGAAGCCGGAACGAAGCAGATGTAATCGGTAATGATGGCAATCAGGAGGCTGATCAGAAGCAGCACGAAGAACAGCTTCACGCTGTAGGCAAGGATTGTTCCGCCCGTGCAGGCGAGACCTTTGCCGCCACGGAAACTCATCGTCACCGGGAACATGTGGCCGAGGATGCATGCGGAGCCCGCGCATACCTTCGCAAGCGGGACGAGCGGAAAGAGCATCGCGGTAGCCCGCACAATGAGAAATGCCTTGAAAATATCGAAAAGGGCGCAGAATGTCCCTACCTTCTTCCCGTACACGATTACGGCGTTCGATGCCCCCGCGTTGTGTGAGCCGGTGTTACGGATGTCTTCCCCCTTAAGAAGCCCGATCAGATAAGCGGGGTTTACGCATCCGAGAAGATATCCGCATAAGGTGCCGAATAAGATAGCCTGCATAAGAAAAACCCCCTTTCGCTTCCATTATAAACGAAAAGGGGTTAATTTGCTATCAAATTTTGTTGAAAACTTTAACTTTCAGCGGGCTTCCGAACATACTTCGTAAAGCGGAAAATGATATCGTAACACGTCTGTTCCTCACCCTCCTCGATGCATTCCCACTCGGGATCCTGATCGAGGTTCGGAAAGTACGTGTCGGCCTCGTACGAATAATCGGTCTTCGTCACATAAGCCGTGTCGCAATAAGGCAGGAACTGGCGGTAGATGCTTGCGCCGCCGATGATGTAGACGTCTTCCGACGGGTACTTCGATGCTTCCTCGAGAGCCTCCTTCACACTGTGCGCGACAACAGCGTCCGGCACCTTGTAATCGGGATTGCGGGTGATGATGATGTTAATCCGGTTCTTCAGAGGCTTTCCGCCCGGGAAAGTTTCCAGCGTGCTCCGCCCGAAGATGACAACCTTTCCCTTTGTCTTCGACTGAAAGAAACGAAGATCTGCGGGGATACTCACAAGAAGATGGTTCTTAAGGCCGATGCCCCAGTTCTTGTCTGCGTTAACGATACAATTCATAAATCTTTCCTTTCAGATGGCTTTCAGAAAAATGCCCTCTCTCCGAAAGGAAAGAGGGCATCGGGATTAATTGATTTCTACAACCCAGCCTTCAGGAGCTTCGATCTCGCCCATCTGGATGCCGGTAAGGGTCTCACGAAGCTTCGTGCATACAGGACCCATCTCGGTCATGCCGCTCGGCAGGAAAATCTCATCGCCGTGGTTGTCGATGCAGCCAACCGGAGAGATAACCGCTGCAGTACCGCAGAGACCGCACTCCGCGAAATCCTTGAGCTCTTCAACGAATACTTCGCGCTCCTCAACCTGCATGCCGA
>CAMZEW010000026.1:0-16288 GCA_947305875.1 uncultured Lachnoclostridium sp. | reverse complement strand
GCGAAATCGAACGGTGTATGTAGCATTTTTCGTAAGAAAATAAAAGAACAGGAGGACAAAGCTATGGGACGTAAGATCCTGGTCGTAAACGGACCGAACCTGAACTTCCTCGGTAAGAGGAATCCGCTGATTTACGGGTATGACAGCTATGAGGATTTGCTCAAGCTGATTGCGGAACAGGCGGAGAGCCGCGGAATCGAAGCGGAGTGCTTCCAAAGCAATTACGAGGGGGCGATTATCGACCGGCTGCAGCAGGCGGCGGAGGAGAACATCGACGGAGTGATTATCAATCCGGGCGCTCTGACGCATTACAGCTATGCGATTTATGACTGCCTTCTGGATATCCCGATGCCGAAGATCGAAGTGCATCTGACCGACATCTATAACCGCGAGGCGTTCCGCCGGAACAGCGTGACGTCACCTGCGTGCAATTCGATGATCATGCGGCTCGGCATGGACGGCTACATTGCCGCCATGGACAAATTGATTGAAATCTGGGGTGAGGAAGAGTGAAGAACGCGATTACGGACCGGGCAAGGCAGCTGATTGCCGACGCCGGGGCCGATGCCATGCTGGTTTCCGATCTGGCGAATCTGCGTTATCTTTCCGGATATACCAATGACACCGGTGTTCTATTGATTACCGAAACGGAACGGTATCTGCTGACGGACTTCAGGTTCCTTTATCAGGCGCAGGAGGAGGCCGTCGGGATTACGGTTCTGGATGTTGCCGGCAGAGGCTACGAAAAGCTTGTTGCGGAGCTTTGTAAGAAGCATCAGGTAAAGAAACTTGCCGCCGAGCAGGAGGTGCTTTCGTATAAGGAATTTCGCGCTTATGCGGATGCCGTGCAGGCAGAAGTGATTTCGGTAGGCGACATTCTGTCGGAACTTCGGCAGATCAAAACACCGGAAGAAATTACGAAACTCCGCATGGCGGAGCATATCGGAGACCTTGCATTTACCGAGATTCTGCCGTATCTGAAGCCCGGCATTACCGAGCTGGAGATTGCGGCACGGCTTACGTTTCTGATGCAGATGCACGGTGCGTCGGGCAATTCGTTCCCGCCAATCGTGGCTTCGGGCGAGAACTCGTCGATGCCGCACGCGATGCCTTCCGGGAGGAAGATTCAAAAGGGCGATTTCGTCACGATGGATTTTGGCTGCGTCTATCAGGGGTATTGCTCCGATATGACGCGTACCGTTGTGATCGGAAAGGCGGATGAGAAGCAGAAGGAGATATATAATCTCGTGCTTAAGGCGCAGGAAACCGTCCTTAAAAGGATCCGTCCCGGAATGACCGGACAGGAGACCGACGCGATTGCGAGGGACATTATCCGGGAAGCCGGTTACGGCGACTGTTTCGGGCACGGCCTCGGGCACAGCGTCGGGCTTAAGATTCACGAGGATCCGAACTGCAACATGCGCGATACGAGAGTGTTGAAGGCCGGCATGCTGATGACAGTCGAACCGGGCATCTATATCAAGGATTTCGGAGGCGTCCGGATTGAGGATATGGTCGTCCTTACCGAGGACGGCTGCGAGAATCTCGCACATTCCGATAAAAAGTTATTGGAACTGTAAAAAAATGGTTGAAAAATACCACGAGTTACGATAAACTATGTAGCGGTTATCAAAAAAGGAGGATGTTTTATGATTTCAGCAGGCGATTTCCGGAACGGCATTACGCTTGAGATTGACGGAAAAGTATTACAGGTAATTGAATTCCAGCATGTTAAGCCCGGCAAGGGCGCGGCATTTGTCCGTACCAAGATGAAGGATATCAAGAACGGCGGCGTTGTGGAGACGACCTTCCGCCCGACCGATAAGTATCCGCAGGCTCACATTGAGAGAGCCGACATGCAGTATCTTTATAAAGACGGAGATATGTACAACTTCATGAACACCGAGACCTTCGATCAGATTTCCCTCAGTGAGGAGCAGTGCGGTGACGCAATGAAGTTCGTAAAGGAGAATGAGATGGTTAAGACGCTTTCCCATCAGGGACAGATTTTCTCCATCGAGCCTCCGCTTTTTGTTGAGCTTGAGATTACTTCCACCGAGCCCGGCTTCAAGGGCGACACCGCTACCGGTGCTACGAAGCCCGCGATTGTTGAGACCGGCGCGACCGTATACGTTCCGCTGTTCGTAAACGAAGGCGAGACGATCCAGATTGATACCCGTACCGGCGAGTACATGAAGAGAGTTTAATCTTGTAACCGAAGGCCGCAGACAGAAATGTCTGCGGTTTTTTTATTGTCCGGAAACTTTTTGTGACCGGACGGTTTCCCCGGGCATTATAGAATTGAAGTTTCAAAATTCGCGTGATGCGGGCGGGGGCCCGTGTCCGGAAAGGAAGAATATGAAAAGAATAATCGCAGTTGTTTTACTTGTAATGATGTTATGTAATGTTACCGGCTGTTCCGAGATCACAAGTGACGGACCGGACGGAAACGCGCAGGAGATGACAAATTCCTCCTCCGCTGCGGCTCCGGAAGGAATCGAAGCTACGGATGCATTCTTGTCAGGCTTCCGCGCGTATGCCATGGACCTGATGCGTTCCTGCTATGACGGCGAAACCGTGATGATTTCCCCGTATTCGGCATATGCTGTTCTTGCAATGATCATGAACGGCGCCGAAGGAATGACGAAGCAGGAGTTTGAGGAGACGTTCGGCGCATCGCTTAAGGACGTGAACAACGGATTCGCCGAGGTTGCATGGGGCAGCGCCGGAAGAGGCGTCGTCGAGACCGCGAATTCCGTCTGGATCGATTCCGCCGCGAAGAACGCA
This sequence comes from uncultured Lachnoclostridium sp., assembly GCA_947305875.1. Lineage (GTDB taxonomy): Bacteria > Bacillota > Clostridia > Lachnospirales > Lachnospiraceae > ISDg. The sequence goes on along the minus strand of CAMZEW010000026.1, from coordinate 13,501 downwards.
ATCGAGAAGAATTTCCTCACGGTCTGCGGAAACTATTACCGCTCGGCTGTCTTCACCGCTTCGTTTGCGGACGGAAAAACGGTTGACAGCATCAACGACTGGGTGAAGAAGAACACGAAGAACCGCATCGCAAAGATTCTCGAATCGCTGGATCCGAACGCGGTCATGGTGCTTGTGAACGCCGTCACATTTGACGGCAAATGGGTCGATCCGTTTAAGTATGAGAACACCTATGAGAAAGCGTTCTACCATGCGGACGGCACCGAAGAAACGAAGGACATGATGCACGGAACCGCGGACCGCTACTTTGAGAACGAATATATGACCGGCTTCGAAAAATGCTACGAAAACGGTTACGTATTCCGTGCCGTTCTGCCGAAGGACGGCGTGAGCATCGAAGAGGCGCTTTCGAAGCTTTCCATCGAGAATATCCCTTATGCGAATGCTTCTTCCGTGCATGTCCGCATCCCGAAGTTCACCGAGGAAGCGACGATTCTGATGAACGATCCGCTTCAGGATATCGGTCTTCGGACGATGTTTACAGGCGATGCGGATTTCAGCGGAATCTGTAAAGAAAGCCTGCATGTGAGCTCGGTCATTCAGAAGACCTATATCAAGATGGATGAGCTCGGCACCGAGGCGGCTGCCGCGACGGCGCTTACGCTTGCGGCTACGGCGTACATGCCGGAGGAAGAGATCCGCTATGTATACCTTGACCATCCGTTCATTTACATGATTGTCGATGAGAACTATGATATTCCGCTTTTCATCGGAACTTATGAGTAAACCGGGGAGGATACCATGAAACGATTTATTGCACTGCTTTTGGTTATTGTTTTTGTTCTGAGCCTTGCAGGCTGCGCGCAGGGGGAACCCGAAAGGATTGCTTCGAGGCGCGATCTGCCGGAGGAAGGCCCGCAGAACCCGGGCTCGTCAAGCGGCGTAAAGCCCGATGAAAAACCGATGGATGCGGCTTCCGCCAAGGCATATAACGCGTTTGCGTTTAAGATGTTTCAGGAAGTGTACGCACAGCGCGAAGATACCGTGATGGTTTCGCCGTATTCGCTTTATATCGCGCTCTGCCTTCTTACGAACGGAGCGGACGGCGATACGCTTACGGAGCTTGAGAACGTGCTCGGCCTGAAGCTTTCGGACCTGAACGGCTACTTCGGCGCGTATGACCGCGAAATGACCGGAATCGAAGAATTCTCCTCCGCAAACTCCATCTGGATTGCGGAGCGGATCGCGAAAATCGTCAAAGAGGAATACATCAAAAACTGCGCGGATTATTACCGCTCGGCGGTTTACAACGTGGATTTTGTGAAGAGCGAAACGCTTGAGCGCATCAACGCGTGGGCATCCGAAAAGACGAACGGACTGATTCCGAAGGCGATCGATTCCCTTGATGACCCGGAAACCGTCGCCATGATTCTGATGAACGCCGTATTGTTCGACGGCAAATGGAAAAACGCCTTCTCGGACGACAGAATCTTTGAACGGGATTTCACGCACGAGAACGGAAGTGTTACCAAAGAGCGGCTGATGTACGGCACTGCCGATGATATATATCTCGAAAACGATTTCTGCACCGGCTTCATGAAGAACTATGAGGGAAGGTTTTCCTACATCGGACTTCTTCCGAAGGAAGGCGTCAGCGTGAAGGATCTGGTGGCATCGCTGAATGCGGAAAGCTATCAGCAGCTTCTCGATACCAAGAAGCACGGGGATGTATATATCTGCATCCCGGAATACAAGACCGAATCCTCCGTCAAGCTTGTGGCTCCTATGAAGAAGATGGGCATACAGAAGGCTTTCGACATAGACTACGCAAACTTCAACGGCATTACCGGAAAGGACAAATTATACGTGTCCGACGTGTTCCAGAAGACATTCATCGAAGTCTCCGCAGAGGGCACGAAGGCAGCCGCGGTAACCGTTATTACGGTGCGCGATGAGGCATGTTCTATTGACGAGACCCCGTCTTATCATGTATACTTAGACCGTTCTTTTGTATACATGATTGTGGATAACGAGACGGGATGCCCGGTATTTACAGGTGTCGTCCGTTAATCCGGAAACGGAGAGGGCATGAAAGGAAGTCCGGCAAATGAGGGGCATATCGCCTACATTCTCGACACGTACGGCGACCTTCTGTACCGCATGAGCTATTCGATCGTCGGTAATGCCGCCGACGCGGAGGACATGGTGCAGGATACGATGCTCACGTATGTGAAGGAAGCGCCGGAATTTCCGAGCGAGGCCCACGAAAAGCAATGGCTCGTCAAGGTCCTTAAGAACCTGAGCCTGATGCTTGTGAGAAACCGGAAGAACCGGGAGAGGATTCTTTCGGACCAGGCGAAGGTCAGCGTCGGAAAGGACGCCGATTACGGCATCCTCGACGTGTTGATGACGCTTCCGGAGAAGTACCGCGAGGTACTTGTTCTCTACTACGTGGAAGAGTACAGTGTTGAGGAAACCGCGAAGATTCTTAAGAAGTCCGTTTCGGCGGTGAAAATGCGTCTGAACCGCGGAAGGAATCTTCTTCGGGAAAGGTACAGGGAGAAAAACGAATGAATGCAGAAGAACAATTAAAAGAGACGATGTCCCGCGAGCATCTTTCGGCCGATGCGAAGGAACGCATTCTTGCCGCATGCAGAAACGTTTCCGAGCCGGTGAAGACCGCTCCCGCTAAACCTTTTTACATGCGTCCGCTTTTTTTGAGTGTGACCTCGTGCGCAGCCGTCTGTGCCGTTATCCTTCTGATTGTGCTGGCCGCGGCGACGAAAGGTGAAACGCTTAAGAAGGGTGACCGCCGCACGGGTGCTCAGCCGGAAGTAAAGAGCGATTCGGTGAATGCGGAACAATCTGCGGCAAAGGATACGGATTCCCTAAACGTCACCGTAGCGGCACTTTCGCCGCGTGCAGGACAGACAGCGGACGCCGAACCGAAGGAAGAAGGCGCTCTGTATTATGATTACAGCGGAACGATTTCAAGTCTCGTGCCCGAACAATGGGAAGAAAACCCGAAAGCAGCAAGATTTGTGTGCTTTTTCCCGACCGACTATGAAACGCAGAAAAAACTGTTTGTGAAAGTCGCGGAGCCTTTGATTCTTGATCTTTTCGTTGAGGAGAAGGTCTATTTCGTGGTTGATTCCGTGACGGAAGAGGACGACGGAACAATCGTTGTATCCGGATACCGGACAGAACGCCTCGGAATGACGCTCGGCGCCCGGGACGAAGCGGACAACAGCGCTTCCCCGTTTGAGAAAAAGTTCTTTTTAAGAAGATTTCGGATGAATCCGGATACCGGAAATTATGAATTAATCAACGAATAACCGATAACCTGTATGAATCTGCCGTATCGTGCATGCGATACGGCATTTTTATTCATCAAAACATTGATATTTCTGCAGAAAAATGTTATAATCCGCTTATGATAGCGAAAGAATGCCGTCCCGATGGGGCGAGCGGGAAGGAACAGTATTATGAGCAAGGATAATGAGCCGGTTTACGGCGTAAAAATGGACCTTGAAGGGATGGACGGAAATGTGAAGATTGCGAACGACGTTATCGCCTCCATCGCCGGACTGGCCGCCACGGAAGCGGAAGGGGTAGCCTATATGTCGGGCAATCTTACGAAGGAGATTATCGGCAAGCTCGGGATCAAGAATCTCAGTAAGGGCGCGGTAATCGACGTGACGGACGGCGAAGTCCGAGCGGAGCTTTCCCTTGTGGTTCGTTACGGATACAGCATTCCGAAAGTATCGAAAGCGGTGCAGGAGAAGGTTCGGACCGCAATCGAAGGAATGACCGGACTTCCCGTCGTATGCGTAAACGTGCATATTGTCGGTGTGGACATTGAAAAGGCGTAAGAATAGCGGAACGGTATCAGGGAAGTGAAGGACTACGCATGCACTTCCCTTTGTTTTTGTTTCCGTCATAAGGAGAAACGGTTTTGAGTGACGAGACCATAAAGAATGAAAAAGATAAACTGAGCCGGACCGAGCTTCGGGAGCAGGTTTTCATATCCCTGTTTCTTGCGGGGTTCTATGAGGAGGCGGAGCGCGAAGAGGCGCTTCGGACCTACTACGATATGCAGAGCTTCGGCGCGGAGCTGACCGGGGAAGTATTCGGCCGGTACAAGCAGGTTTCGGCTAAGATCGGGACCATCGACGCGATGCTGTCCCGGTACGCAATCGGATGGGACCTTACCAGAATGGGAAGAGCGGAGATCAACATCCTCCGGCTCGCGGCATTTGAGATTCTGTTCGATGAGGATATTCCCGATAAGGTTGCCGTCAATGAGGCGGTGGAACTCGCGAAGAAGTATGGAATGAAGGATTCCTACGGATTTGTCAACGGCATCCTCGGAAAGGTAATCGATAAGAAGAATGAATCCGGTATATAGCGTCAGCAAGATTACCCAGTATATCAAGATTCTGTTTATGCGGGACGGCGTGCTGCCGAGGCTTACGGTGGAAGGGGAGGTTTCCAACCTGAAATACCATTCCTCCGGTCACATCTACTTCACGCTGAAGGATGAGGGCGCACAGCTTCGCTGTACGATGTTCCGGGATTCCCGGAAGGCGGGGTTACAGTTTCCGATGCAGGAGGGCGACCTCGTGCAGGTGCTCGGACGCATCAGTGTGTTTGAGCGCGACGGAGTCTATCAGATGTATGCGGACCGGATTGTCCGCGCGGGACTCGGGGTACTGTTTGAGCGCTTTGAACAGCTTAAGAAGAAACTGTACGCGGAAGGGCTTTTCGATGAAGCGCATAAGAAACCGCTTCCGCTTTATCCGAAGCGGGTCGGCATCGTAACCTCACGGACCGGTGCTGCGCTTCGGGATATCGTATCGATTCTGCATCGGAGAAATCCGTACGTGCAGCCGGTTCTCGTGCCTGCGCAGGTGCAGGGCGCGGGCGCTTCCGAAACGATAGTGCGGGCCATCCGGCGCCTTGCGAAAGAGGGCGTTGACGTTGTCATCGTCGGGCGCGGCGGCGGCTCGATCGAAGACCTCTGGGCATTTAACGAAGAGAACGTTGCGCGCGCCGTATACGACTGCCCGGTACCGGTAATCTCGTGCGTGGGGCATGAGACCGATACCACGATTATCGATTATGTTGCGGACCTTCGGGCGCCGACGCCGTCTGCTGCTGCGGAGCTTGCGGTACGGGAAGCGGACGAGCTGCTCGGACGGCTCGCGGACTACCACAGCGAACTCACATTTGCCGTTATGGACCGAATACAGAGACTGCGGGATCAGGTGGCGGCGTACGGCAAGATGCTTGCTGCGCAGAAGCCGAAGGAACGGCTCATAAGGCGCCGGGACAGACTGGATACGCTCGGGAAAGACATCAAAACCGCGATGGCGGCGAAGCTTGATCGTGAGAAGCATCGGATTTCCGTATATGCGGCAAGACTTGACGGTGTGTCGCCCGTACGGAAGCTGTCGGGCGGATACGGATATGTTTCCGACCCGGACGGAAAGCCGGTCACTTCGGTGGCTTCGAAACAAAAAGGGGATGAGGTCCGGATTGTTCTTCGCGACGGAGAACTGCGGACCGAGGTGAAGGAGGTCTGTCCTTCGGACGGATCAAAACGGAGGTAGAAAAACATGGCAGAGGAGAAGAAAGCATCGCTTGAGAGCCGCATGCAGAAGATGGAAGAGATTCTCAAGAAGATGGAGAACATGGAGCTGACGCTTGACGAGTCTTTCCGGCTGTACCGGGAAGGCATGGAGCAGCTCAAAAAATGCAGCGAGATGATTGACACGGTCGAGAAGGAACTGCAGATTATCGAGGAGGACGGAACGGCCGATGAATGACCTTACGTTTCAGACACTCTTAAAAGAGAAGACCGCACAGGTCACCGAACGGATCCGCACGCTGCTCCCGAAAGAGGAGGGCCGGCAGAGAATCCTGTTCGAGGCCATGAATTACAGCGTACTCGCAGGCGGCAAACGCATACGTCCGCTTCTGATGCAGGAAACCTACCGCTGCCTCGGCGGAAAGCCGGAACGCGAAGAAGCGCTTCTGGTACCGTTCATGGCGGCGATGGAGATGATTCACTCGTATTCGCTTGTGCACGACGATCTTCCCGCGATGGATAACGATATGTACCGCCGCGGCAAGCTGACAACACACGCCGCTTACGGACACGCCATCGGAATCCTTGCGGGCGACGGATTATTAAACTGCGCGTTTGAAACCGCGCTTGCGGCCGATGCGCAGGGGGAAGAGAAAGAGCTTCTTTTAAAGGCGCTCCGTGTCCTTTCGGACAAGGCGGGCGCACGAGGCATGGTCGGAGGGCAGACCGTCGACGTAATCGGGACCGGCAAGAATTTTACCGAAGAAGAACTGCTTTTTATCTATAAGCTCAAGACCGGCGCGCTCCTCGAGGCAGCGATGATGGTCGGTGCCATCCTGGCTGGCGCATCCGATGAAACCGTACATGCGATGGAGGAAGTGGCTGCCGACGTCGGACTGGCGTTTCAGATCCAGGACGATGTCCTTGATGTGACAAGCACGGTTGAGGAGCTCGGGAAAGCGGTATTCAGCGACGAGAAGAACAAGAAGACGACGTACGTTACACTGTTCGGAATCGAAGCTTCGCAGAAGATGGTGGAGACGCTTACCAACCGGGCGATTTGGAAGCTTTCCGCTTATGCGGGAACCGGCGAAGACGGGGAGTTTCTCCGTTCGCTGCTGCTTTCTTTGGTGAACCGTACCAGATAATTACCCGGCTTACGCCGGTATCGTCGGAGACGAAATGAGTAACCTTTTAGATAAAATCAAGGAACCGAACGACGTGCGGAAGATTCCGGACGAGAAGCTTCCCGGACTTTGTAAAGAAATCCGGAAGCATATCCTTCGGACGGTCAGCCGGAACGGCGGACATCTTGCGTCGAACCTCGGAACCGTGGAGCTGACGGTTGCGCTGCACCGGTTTTTACATTTTCCGGAGGATCAGCTTGTGTGGGATGTCGGACACCAGTCTTATACGCACAAGATTCTGACGGGCCGGAAAGACGCGTTCGAAACACTTAGAAGACGCGGCGGAATCAGCGGCTTTCCGAAACGGCGGGAGAGTAACTGCGACGTGGCGGATACGGGGCACAGTTCGACTTCGGTTTCGATTGCGACCGGCCTTGCGAAGGCAAGAGATCTTGCCGGGCGCAACAACCGTGTCGTGGCCGTCATCGGTGACGGGTCGCTTTCGGGCGGTCCGGCTTATGAAGCGCTGAACAACGCAGGCCGGTTTAAAACCAATCTGATTATCATTCTGAACGATAACGAAATGTCCATCTCAAAGAACGTCGGCGGCATGGCCAACTATCTGCGCCGCGTCCGTATGAGCGTGAATTACATCGATTTCAAGGGCAACGTGGAGAATGTTCTGAACCGTACCAATTTCGGTTCGAAGGTCGCGGGCGGAATCCGCCGCATGAAATCCACGCTCCGTTCCATGGTCGTTCCGGGTGAGTTCTTCACCGAGATGGGACTGACTTATTACGGACCGGTGGACGGACATAACATTCACGAGCTGGAACGTGCTTTGCACGCCGCTGCGAAGATTCAGGGAGCCGTAATTATTCACGCGGTGACCAAGAAGGGCAAAGGCTATCGCTTCGCCGAGGCGGACCCGAGCCGGTTCCACGGAACGCCGCCTTTCGAGATCATGAACGGAAGACCGCTTTCGGCATTCCGCGTAACGAATTATACCGACGTGTTCCGGGACGAGATTGTCAAACTCGGTAAGGACGACGAAAGCATCGTCGCGATTACCGCAGCCATGTCGGACGGAACCGGACTTGACCGTTTCCGCAGGCAGTTCCCGGACCGCTTCTTCGACGTCGGCATCGCCGAAGGGCATGCCGCCTCGTTCGCCGCGGGACTTTCGCTCGGCGGAATGCGGCCGGTGCTTGCCGTATATTCGACCTTCTTACAGCGCGCTTATGACGAGATCATGCAGGATCTCTGCCTGAATGAGCGGCCTGCGATTCTTGCAATCGACCGTGCCGGACTGGTCGGTGCGGACGGCGAAACCCATCAGGGAATATTCGATATCGCATACCTTTCCCATATGCCGGGGATGACGGTGATGGCCCCGCGAAGCGGCGCGGAACTTCGAAAGATGCTCCGATACGCAGCCGTATGCGACGGCCCTGTTGCCATCCGCTATCCGAAGGGCGGAAAGGACATCGACCTTCTTGCCGATGTATCGCCGCCTGTTGAACAGGGACGCGCGGAAGTGCTCTGTGAAGGGAAAGAGATTGCCGTACTGTATTTCGGAACGCTGACGGCGGAAGCAATGGAAATCCGCGGGAAGCTTGCCGCGAAAGGGTACGATGTCACGATTGTGAACGCCCGGTTCGCGGTGCCGTTCGACCGCGAATTGATCCGGAACCTTTCAAAGACACACAACCTTCTCGTAACGATGGAAGAAGGCGTAATCTCAGGCGGTTTCGGGGAGCATGTATCGGTTTTCGTTTCGGAGGAGCGGCTTCCGATGCGCGTATTGATTTCCGCTCTGCCGGACGCATTCATCCCGCAGGGAACGGATAAGGAACTCAGAGAACAATACGGACTGACCGCCGATACCGTTGTCGCGCGGATTCTTGATGAGGGTCTCCGGTCATGAAGGAGCGCCTCGATGTATTTCTGACGAAACAGGGCTTGTTCGATTCCCGCGAGAAGGCAAGAAACCGGATTCTTTCAGGTGAAGTTACGGTAAATGGGACGCCCATAACGAAACCCGGAACCATGGTTTCGGAAACGGACGGGATAACGATAACCGGCGAAGGCATGCGCTATGTAAGCCGCGCAGGCGATAAGCTCAAAAAGGTGCTTGATACATTCGTCGTCGGTCTTACTGGGCTTACCTGTATTGACGCCGGGGCTTCGACGGGCGGTTTTACCGACTGCATGTTGCAATCGGGCGCAGCGAAGGTTTTCGCAATCGACGTCGGAACGGATCAGCTGCACGAAAGCCTTCGTAGGAATCCGAAGGTTGTTTCAATGGAGCAGACGGATATCCGGGACGTAACGCCCGGATTGCTCGGAACGGAAGCGGATTTTCTTGCGGCAGACGTGTCATTTGTCTCATTGACCAAAGTGCTTCCCGCGATGGTCGGCTTAGTGAAGGACGGCGGAAGGATTGCGTGCCTGATTAAGCCGCAGTTTGAAGCGGGACGCGAGTGGATCGGAAAGAACGGAATCGTTAAGGATAAAAAAGTTCATAAAAACGTGATTCAGAATGTGCTTACATTTGCGGAAGGACTCGGAATCCGGATTGAGGGACTGACGTGGTCCCCGATTCAGGGAGGAAGCGGCAATACGGAGTATCTCTTCCTCGGAACGAAGGGCGGAGACGGAACCGGTGTGGGCTTCCGGGCCGATGCGGAAAGGATTGTCAATGAAGCATTTTTGTATTATCGCAAATAAAGAAAAAGACCCGGGCGGCCGGATTGCTAAGGAACTCGCGGCTGCTTTTGCCGAAAAGGGCTGCCGGGCGTATGTGATCTCGCCGCTTGTTCCGGGAACGGATTACGGCGAAGTGAAGCTTGAGGAAGGAACGGACTGCGCCGTGATTCTCGGCGGGGACGGAACGTTTCTGAGGGCTGCGAAGGTACTGCTTCCGTTCGGAATTCCGGTGATGGGGATCAATCTCGGACACCTCGGTTTTCTGACGGCTGCCGAATATCAGGACGCCGGCAAGGCCGTGGAGAAGCTCGTAGCCGGTGAGTACGCAATCGAGAACCGGATTTTGCTTGAGACGGTTTCGAAGGGCAAAGCCTGTAAGACGCTTGCACTTAACGACGTCGTTATCGCAAGAAGCGGTTTTTCGAGACTGATTCGCTTAAGACTCTCGGTCAACGGGCAGGAAGTGGAGAATTATCAGGGTGACGGCGTGATTTTGGCGACGCCGACCGGCTCGACCGGTTACAGCCTGAGCGCCGGAGGCCCGGTTGTTTCGCCCGCTGCCCGTACACTCGTGATTACGCCGATTTGTCCGCATATGCTTTCGGCCAGGCCTTTGATTGTGTCGGAGGACGATGTAATCAGCGTGGAAGTATGCAAGAGCTCGCGTTCGATGGATCAGGAAGCGCAGGTGACCGTGGACGGCGACGAGGTGCTGGCGCTTTCCGTCGGCGAGGCCGTAACCATAAGAAAAGTACCGGGAGTCGTTCCGGTCGTGATGCTTAAAGATATTTCGTTTTGGGAACGTGTCAGGGGAAAACTTTGAGAAAGGAATAAGAGCATGAAAAACGAAAGACAGCAGAAGATTAAAGAATTGATTTCGAGCCGCGAGGTTGCGACGCAGGAAGAGCTTACGGACCTTCTGAACCAGTCCGGCTACCGCGTGACGCAGGCGACGATATCCCGCGATATCCGTGAGATGAAGATTACGAAGATGCCGATTGAAAAAGGGCGTCAGCGCTACGTATGCATCTCCCGGAACGATGCTTCCGAGGAGAGCCTGCTCCGCTACTGTCGCATTCTTAAGGACGCGCTCGTCTCGATGGATACCGCACAGAACATCCTCGTAATCCGCACGAACGCCGGCATGGCGATGGCGGTTGCGGCGGCAATCGACGGGATTCACATTCCTTCGATTGTCGGTTCCCTTGCGGGAGATGACACGGTTTTCTGTGCCGTCAAGTCCGCGGAAGAAGCGGAAGAAGTTATGATAAAAATCGGCAAGATTATCAACGGCTAAGCGCCGGATCAAACCGTTTAAGAAGATAAAGAAAGGATAAAGCACTATGTCAGGACATTCCAAATTTGCCAACATCAAACACAAGAAAGAGAAGAACGACGCCGCGAAGGGAAAGGTATTCACCCGCCTCGGCCGTGAGATTGCCGTAGCCGTCAAGGAGGGCGGCCCCGATCCGAACAACAACAGCAAGCTGAAGGATATCATCGCGAAGGCGAAATCCAACAACATGCCGAACGACACGATCGACCGCAGCATCAAGAAGGCAGCCGGCGACGCGAACGCCGTAAACTACGAGTTCGTTTCCTACGAGGGTTACGGCCCGAAGGGAATTGCGGTTATCGTTGAGGCGCTTACAGACAACAAGAACCGTACCGCGGCCAACATCCGTAGCGCGTTCACGAAGGGGAACGGAAGCATCGGTACGCCGGGCTGCGTATCCTTCATGTTCGATGAGAAGGGCCAGATCATCATCGACAAGGAAGAATGCGACCTCGATCCCGATGATCTGATGATGATGGCATTAGATGCCGGTGCGGAGGATTTTTCGGACGATGAGGATTCCTACGAGATTCTTACCGATCCGGATTCCTTCTCGGCCGTTCGCGAGTCCCTTGAGGCACAGGGCATTGTAATGGCGCAGGCGGAAGTAACCAAGATTCCGCAGACCGAGGTAGAGCTTACCGACGAGCAGGACATCAAGATGTTCAACCGTACGCTTGACCTTTTGGACGATGACGATGACGTGCAGGAAGTTTACCACAACGGTATTTTGCCGGAAGATGAGTAACCTTTTGTCCCGGAGAGAGGGAAAGAGGAATTTATGCTTTTAAGTTTACATGTCAAAAACTTTGCGATTATTGACGAGGTTTACGTGGATTTCGGACCCGGGATGAATATCCTGACCGGAGAAACCGGCGCCGGCAAATCCATCCTTCTCGGTTCCGTCAATGCGGCGCTCGGCGGCAAGGTAAGCCGCGAGATGCTCGGACGGAACGGCGATTACGCGCTTGCGGAGCTGATCTTCGACGGTGATGACCCGGGAATCCGGGAACTGTTAGAAAGACAGGAGATCCCCGTTGAGGAGAATCTGATTATCTCAAGAAGGATTTCGGATAACGGCCGGAGCATAAGCCGTGTGAACGGCGAGGCGGTCAATACGGGCTTCTTAAAGGAACTATCGGACCGGCTTTTAGAGGTTTACGGGCAGCGCGAGAACCAGACGCTGCTTGAACGGAAGAACCAGCTCAAACTGGTGGACCGGTTCTTAAAGGAAACGACCGGCCCGCTTCTTTCAAAGATCGGAAAAGCGTACGCCGAATACCGCGGGACGCTTCGCGAATACGAGGAGGCGCAGGCGCATTCGGAGAGCAGGACGAGGGAGCTTTCGCTTCTTACCTACGAGCATGAAGAAATTGAACGCGCGAACCCGAAACCCGGTGAGGACATAACGCTTGAGGAACGCTACCGCGTGCTCTCAAACCGAAACCGCCTTTTAGAGGCTTCCGGCGAGGCGGACCGTCTTTTGTGCACCGATTCCGACAGCGCGTCGGATCTGGTCGGAAGGACGCTTCGGCAAATGGGACGCGTCATTCAGTATGACGAGAAGCTCGGTGAAATCTACCGCGGAATCGAACAGCTTGAGGAGCAGCTTCGGGACATCGGAGCAAGCCTTTCGGATTATATTGACGAACTGGATTCGGACGCGGGCGAACTTGCAGAGACCGAGGAACGGCTGAATCTCTTAAACCGCCTCAAGTCGAAATACGGAAAGACGGTGGAAGATATCCGCGCATATGATGCGGAGCTCGTTACGAAGATTGACCGGCTGGAGCATTTTGACCGGTATCTTAACGAGCTTAGGGCGAAGGTGGACGGACAGGAAAAAGCGCTCGGCGAGCTTTGCAAGAAGCTCGGCGAAGAAAGAAGGGAAGCTGCAGCGAAACTCGAAGTCCGGATTCATGACGCTTTGACGGATCTCAACTTTCCGGATGTCGTGTTCCGGATTGATATCGAAACGGTGCCGATGAGTTCTGACGGCACGGAGAGTGCGGAGTTTATGATTTCCGTCAATCCGGGCGAGCCGGTGAAACCGCTTTCGAAGATTGCAAGCGGAGGCGAACTGTCCCGGATCAGTCTTGCGGTCAAATCCGTTTTCGCCGGCAGGGACGAAATCGAAACGCTGATTCTCGACGAAATCGATACGGGCGTCAGCGGACGGACCGCGCAGAAGGTTGCGGAGAAGATGGCCGCGATTGCGAAGGAACATCAGGTGCTTTGCATCACGCATCTGCCGCAGATTGCGGCAATGGCGGATTCGCATTTTCTGATTGAGAAAGCGACCGACGGCGTGAGCACGCGTACCGGCGTCACGCCGCTAACGGAAGAGCAGACCGTTAAGGAGCTTGCCCGGATGCTCGGCGGCGCGCAGATTACCGAGTCCGTGATGGCAAATGCGAGAGAGATGCGTCAGTTTGCAAAGGAAAACAGGCAATAGGGAAGAAATTAAGGAGTTTACGATGAAGAAGATTTTGTTTGTGGCATCGGAATGTGTACCGTTTATCAAAACAGGAGGTCTTGCCGACGTGGTCGGATCGCTTCCGAAGTACATTAACCGCGACGAATTCGACATCCGCGTGATGGTGCCGAAGTATCTTGCGATTCCGCAGAAATACCGCGATCAGATGGAGTATGTGACGCATTTCTATGTCGATCTTGCGTGGAGAAGCCAGTATGTCGGCATTCTGAAGACCGAGCTGGACGGCATCACATTTTACTTCA
>CAMZEW010000025.1:0-17382 GCA_947305875.1 uncultured Lachnoclostridium sp. | reverse complement strand
AGAAGGGTAACGCCGACATCGGCGGTGATTTCTCCGACGATCCGCTGTGGCTGATTCTTTCCGTTTCCGCTTACATCAAGGAAACCGGCGACTGGTCGATTCTTGATGAAATGGTTCCTTACGATAACGATATGGATAAGGCGCAGACGATGCTTGATCATCTGACGGTTTCCTTCTATCACATCGTTAACAACCTCGGGCCGCACAAGCTTCCGCTTGCGATGCGTGCCGACTGGAACGACTGCATCAACCTTTCCTGCTATTCCGATACGCCCGGTGAAAGCTTCCAGACTTACACGAACCCGAAGTTCAAGGCGGAGGGCGGTTACTCCAAGGTTGCAGAGTCCGTTATGGTTGCCTCGCTCTTCACCTATACCGGCCCGAACTACGTTGAGATTCTTCGCCACCTCGGCAAGGACGACGAAGCAAAGGCCGCTCAGGATGCCATCGACGCAATGAAGAAGGCCATTATGGATTCCGCCTGGGACGGCGACTGGTTCCTTCGTGCTTACGACGCAAACGGCGAGAAGATGGGCTCTAAGGAATGCGAAGAAGGTAAGATTTTCATCGAGCCGCAGGGCTTCGCGATTATGTCCGACGTCGGCAAGGAACAGGGCACCGCTCTCAAGACGCTTGCCGCAATCGACGAGAGACTCAATACGAAGTTCGGTCTTGTGCTGAACAATCCCGCATACTCCAAGTATTACATCCAGTACGGTGAGATTTCCACCTATCCGGGCGGATATAAAGAGAATGCCGGAATCTTCACTCATAACAATGCATGGATTATCTGTGCGGCTGCTTACGCGGGACAGGGTGACCTCGCATTCAAGTACTATTCCGAGATTGCTCCGGCATTTACCGAAGACACGAGTGATATCCATAAGACCGAGCCGTACGTATACGGACAGATGATCGGCGGCAAGGATGCCGGCTCCGATATCGGACGTCCCGGCAAGAACTTCGGTCAGGGCAAGAACTCCTGGCTGACCGGTACCGCCGCATGGAATATGGTTGCCATCTCCCAGTACATTCTCGGTATCATGCCCGATTTCGACGGTCTGAAGGTGGATCCTTCCATTCCGGCTGAGTGGGACGGCTTCAAGGCGGTAAGACAGTTCCGCGGCGCAACCTACAACATCACCGTCCAGAATCCGAATCATGTATGTAAGGGCGTTAAGTCCCTCACGGTTGACGGTCAGGCGGTAGCCGGAAATGTGATTCCGGTACTCGGCGCAGGCGTTCATGAGGTTGTTGTAACGCTCGGCTAATCCGAATCCAAAGCACACGAAAAGCCCCCGGACGAATCAATCGTCCGGGGGCTTTCTTTACGATATTGTTTATCTGACTTTCTTATAGTAAGTGACTGCTTCATTATCGTTATCATAATCGAAATAGAAGCGCGCCAGCGAGCCGTCCTTTAACAGCGTGTAAACATACTCGGCGTCGGATGTGTACTCGTTTTCGTAAGTATATCCGACCATCCACTTCTCGCCGTCATCCGCAAGCCCCTGCCAGTACAGGAACCGCACATCAAACGTTTCAGTCTGCGGGTCCGGAACAACATCCTCAACCGTAACTGTACAGTCATCATGGAATGTTATGTAGCTGATGGCACCGTAATCCGATGCGGACCACTTCTGTCCGTCCTTCTCTCCGCCCGTGAGCTCCCATTTGCCGTTCAAAGCATCCAGAACATCGTCCGGAACTTCGTAACGGAACGGGTAGTCCTGGAACCAGTCCAGATAATCCGGGAACAGAAGGTTATATGAGGAAACGACTTCGTCGTCACATTCCATCACCCACGCGAGGTCGAACCCGTCGTCGTATTCGATTTTCCAGCTTCCTAAACCCGCATAATAATCGTAGAGTTCATCGAAATCATCTTCGGTGCACTCTGTATCGTCGATATAGTAATTGATGCTTCCGTCGCTGTTTTCCTGCATCGTGAGAACAATTACCTGTTCAAAACCCAGTTCTTTCAGCTCGTAGACGCTGAGAATCGTCGTTCCCATTCCCATGTATCCGGATACCACGATGCTCTGGCCCTCGAGATAATCGCAGCCGCCGTATGCGCCGAATGTACCGATTTCTCTTACCTTCATTCCGTCATACATACAGATATGAACCGCACTTGCATGATAATCTCCGTCCGTCCACCAGAGTTCCGGCGTATAATCGCCGTTCAGGAGAAGAAGACCGAAGCGGAATTCCTCCTGCTCATCCGCGCTCATTCCATCAAACTTATCGTCGATGTACCCGGCAAATGCAAGGAGCGCGATGTTCGGATAATCATAAACAAATTCGTCCGTATTCGGGACAACGGTCGGCGTGGGCGTAGGCGTATTCGGGATCACGGTCGGAATCGCGGTCGGATAGTCCGTCGGGTCCGGTCCGTCTGTCGGCGTGGGCGTTTCCGAAATATCTCCGGTAGGCGTAATGCTCGCGGAATGGCCCTTTGTATCACGGGTCTTTCCCTTCTTCTCCGAAGAATCATCCTTGTCTCCGCATGCCGAAAGGAGCATCAGCAGCAGCGCGAAAACGAGCAACAAAGCAACTCTTTTCTTCATAACCTGTTTCCTCCTCATTTATTCCGGCTCAAGTCCGTCTTTGCTGTATCTTCCGGATGCGTTCCAGAGTTCCCATCCGGCTTCGTATCCGGCTTCATACGTAGCTTCAATCTGTGCACGTACCTCCGGTCCGCCGTAATCGATGTGGCCGCTTACCCAGCTTGCGGTAAATGCCTGAAGCCACGGCCTTACCTGCGCACACCTTCCCTTCGCGACATTGACTGCAAGAATTTTCTTCGAGTCTAACATGGCCTTGTATATCAATGCATGCGGATCGGCATCCGGAACGGGGATGTTGTAGTATCCGCGCGAATAGTGCGACGGGTATACCATCGGGCAGATGTAATCCAGATAGCTGGCCATTTCCGCATAATTCTGTCCTACGGCCGAGGCGTCGACGGAGCTGCTCATTACAACGCCGAATACGTCGACGGAAACGAATACGCCGAGCGGCTTTAAGTTCTCGCAGGCGTACTTGACGAAACCGGTAATCGCAGCTTCCTTGTTCTCATCCGTCATCTCTGCGCCGAAATCCGCGTCCTTCACCTTAACGTCCGTCGAGAAACGGCAGTAGTCGAAGTTTACTTCATCAAATCCGAGTCCGGCGCATACTCTTCCGACCTCGGTCAGGTATTCCCATACCTCTTTATTGAACGGATTCATCCATGTGTATCCGTTGCTGTCCTTCATCAGCGTTCCGTCCTTCATGTGGACGCCGAAGCTCTCGTTACTCCGGACGCTCCGGATATCACGGAAGCACACGACGCGCGCAATCAGATAGACGTTATGCTCTTTAAGAATCCGCATTCTCTCGCGGAAATGGTCAAGCATCGGAGCCGTATTCGTCATGCTGTTCAAAAGCTCCGAATCCGTGCTGACGGTGATGAAACCGTCATCGTTCTTGATATCGACCACGATTGCGTTGAGCTCGGTAGTGTCGAGAAGATCCAGAAGATAATCCCAGTTCTTGTTCATGGTATCATAGGTGATATACATCCCCTTAACCACGCGCCGTTCCCGGTTATCCTCGAAATCCTCCATCCATTTGTCGTCTTCCGAAAGACCTTCCGCGTACCGGTCCAGATTCAGCCCGTACGGGGATACGTCCGTCCGCTCGACAACCTGAATCGGAACCTCCGTCGGCGTTGCGCCGCCCTGTTTGACCGCATACTCGGTCACGTTGTTTCCGACGTTCTTCTTGTAATAAGCAAAGCCCGATGCCGTACACAGAAGAAGCGCGAGAATCGCCGCAATCAGCTGTTTCTGCCGGATTGCGCGCCGCGTCCCGGAACGGTATCTGGTATTCGCTCTGTTTCCGTATCTGTTCCCAGTCATAACCGGTCTCCTTCTTACTCCGTTGCTTCCGCCCCGGCTTCGGTCTCTTCGGCCTCTTTCATCATCGCATTTACTTCGAACTCGTCTTTGTGCACTCGGTTATAAACCGAAATCATAATCCATCCGAGCACGGCTATCGCCACGAATCCGAACATTCCCGTGAACAGAAAGCCTCTCCCGAGGTCTCCGCCTATGAAAGCACCGGCAAATGTCATCCCGATTGATGCAATCTCCAGCACCACAATCAGAATCGCTATCACTCTGGTATACTTAGTCGTCAGCATTTCCTTTTCCTTCCCCACGTAAGAACGCGAGCCATTCCTTTATCTTCTTCTCATAGCCGAGGTCTCCCGGCTCGTAAAACTTCGTTCCCTCATACTCCTCCGGCAGGTATCTCTGCGTGCTGAAGTGATTCGGAAACAGGTGCGCGTATTCATATCCGATACCGCGTCCGAGCTTGCCTGCGCCGCCGTAGTGCGCATCCTGCAGGTACGGAGGAATGGCGGGCGTCTTCTCGTTCTTCACGGCGTCCATCGCCTTGCAGATAGCCTCAACCGAAGCGTTGCTCTTCGGCGCGCAAGCCACATATGCGGCCGCCTGCGCGAGAATAATCTGCGACTCCGGCATCCCGATCCGCTCTACCGCCTGCGCCGCCGCAACCGCGACCTGCAGTGCCTGCGGGTCGGCGTTTCCGACATCCTCAGCCGCGCAGATCATGATTCTTCTTGCGACAAATGTGACTTCCTCCCCGGCATAAAGCATCCGCGCCAGGTAATAAACCGCCGCGTCGGGGTCGGACCCGCGCATGCTCTTGATAAAAGCGGAAATCGTATCGTAATGATTGTCTCCGGTCTTGTCATACCGGATGGCACGTTTCTGAATGCATTCCTGCGCGACCGCGAGGTCAATCCTGGTCACCCCGTCCGCCCCCGGTGCCGTCGTAAGCACGCCGAGCTCCAGTGCGTTCAGGGCTTTTCTTGCGTCGCCGTTCGCGACATCCGCAATAAAGTCAAGCGCCTCGTCGGTAATCTCCGCGTTATAAAGCCCGAGCCCTTTCTCCGTATCGGTCATGGCCCGTCTTAAAAGCCCCGTAATCTCTTCCGCGGTCAGCGGATGCAGTTCGAAAATGATGGACCTTGAAATCAAGGCGCCGTTCACCTCGAAATACGGGTTCTCGGTCGTCGCTCCGACCAGAATCACCGTTCCGTCTTCCACATACGGAAGCAGATAGTCCTGCTGGCTCTTATTGAACCGGTGTATCTCATCTATAAACAGAATCGTCCGCCGCCCGTTCATGCCGAGAAGCTGCTTCGCTTCTTCGACGACGTCCTCCATATCCTTCTTGCCGGCCGACGTCGCGTTAATCTGCCGGAATTCACCCTTCGTCGTGTTGGCAATCACCCTTGCAAGCGTTGTCTTGCCGGTCCCGGGCGGTCCGTAGAAGATAACCGACCTCAACTGGTCCGCGGAAATTGCCCGGTATAAAAGCTTATCCTTACCGATGATATGCGACTGCCCGACAACCTCATCGAGCGTCTCCGGCCGCATCCTCGACGCAAGCGGTGCCTGTTTCTTCGACGCATTCTCATGCATATACTGAAATAAATCCATAGAGTCCGCGCCTTTCTGTCAAGTGTTTGTCATTTTCCGGAAAATGTGATATAGTCTCTTCGGCGGACCTAAGTCCGCGAAAGGAGATTCCTTATGTACCTTCCGTCCGATCCGGCCGTTCTTCTCTCCGTCGTCAACACGAAGCTCCGGGATTTCTACGAGAGCCTCGACGAGCTGTGCGACGCGGAAGACCTGAACGAAACGGAACTGATTGAAAAACTCGCCGAAGCGGGTTACGCTTATGACCGGGAGCAGAACCGTTTTCATTGATTCCTCCCGTGCACATACACAATTATTATAGCACGAATTCCATTCCATTACAACACTATTACGGAGCGCCTCCGGCAGCTCCCGAAAGGACCGAAACCTTGCAGACTCCGATTCTTTTCCTGAAGGAAGGCGGACAGGGCGAAATCGTCGAGAAACGATCCCGTTTCATTGCGACGCTTTGTCCCGTGACAACCGAAGAGGAAGCCCAGGCTTTCATCGAATCGATGAAGAAGCGCTACTGGGATGCCCGCCACAACTGCTCCGCCTACGTCCTCGGGGACAATGCGGAAACAACCCGCTGCAGCGATGACGGAGAGCCCCCGCATACGGCCGGAAGGCCGATGCTTGACGCTCTTCTTGCTTCCGGCGTTCGGAATGCCTGCGTTGTCGTGACGCGTTATTTCGGCGGGATTCTTCTCGGGACGGGCGGTCTGGTCCGCGCTTACCGGGACGCCGTGAACGAAGGGCTTAAAGCCTGCCGGATTTCGGAGAAACGGACCGGCGTTCCCGTTACGCTTACCACCGATTACACCGGAATCGGAAAGATTCTGTTCCTTGCGGGGGCAGGCTCCTACCCGATTCTTTCATCCGATTACGCGGAGCAGGTTACCGTTTCTTTACTGATACCTCCCGAAGAGCTGTCCTCATTTACCGCGGACGTAAAGGACGCGACCGCGGGCAAGGCGGAGTGCGTCACCGGCGATCCGGTATCCTATGCAATGACGGACGGATCATGCGAAATCCTCTGAACTGTTTCGAAAATGTTACATATCTTGTGGTTCGCGCGCGAAAACTTAACAAAATGTAATATTCCCGACAGTTTACAAACCCCGGCGGAATATGGTATATTATTGGAAGATGGGGCGGAATGCCGGAAACTTTTGAAAAGGAAGTATTACATTTTCCCATGATGAATTTCAGCCATTATAATATTATCAAGATGCAGAAAGAGGCACGTTCGCTTCCGGCGAAGATCCGGTCGCTCGTGTTTGTCTTTCTGCTTCGTGTTTTTGTCGTACTGATTGCCATGTGCGTCATCGTCGGCTCCTACTCGATGTACGGCGGATTTCTCGGGATCATCTCGAAGGCTCCCGACATCGAAGGCGTTTTTGAAATCAACAAGGATTTTGAGAAGTATTCCACTTTCATCTTCTATGCCGACGGCGAGAAGATGGACCGTGAGCTTTCATCCGCAGGAGCGAACCGTATCAAGGCCGACATCAGCACGATTCCCGAAGGCGTAAGGAACTGCTTCGTCGCCATGGAGGACGAACGTTTCTACGAGCACTCCGGCATTGACGTGCGCGGTATCTTCCGCGCCTCCTACTCCGTTCTTAAGGAACGCAGCCTGGATTACGGCGCGAGCACCATCACGCAGCAGCTGTTAAAGAACCTCGTGTTCGGCGGCGGTAAGGAAAACTCCCCGATCGACAAAGTCGTACGAAAGGTGCAGGAGCAGTATCTGGCCGTGCAGCTTGAGTACCGCCTCGACAAGGACACGATTCTTGAATACTATCTGAATTCCATCAACCTCGGAAACGGCGCCTACGGAATCGAAAAGGCCGCGCAGGTTTATTTCGGAAAGACCGCATCCGAACTGACGATTTCCGAAGCTGCCGTACTGGCTCCGATTGCGTGGTCTCCGACGCTTGCCAATCCGCTGAAGGACCAGGACAAGAACTCGAGACGCCGCAAGGACTGTCTCAAGAACCTTTACGAGAACGGCTTCTGCACTGAGGAGGAATACCTCATCGCGCTTGCGGATTCCGAGGACGTCTATCTCCGTATCCAGGAGCAGAACCAGGCAAAACTTGACTCCACCAACACGTACAATTCTTATTTTGTGGACGCGCTGATTACCCAGGTCATCGAAGACCTGAAGGCGGCCGGTTATTCCTCGAACGAGGCCTACGATCTGCTGTACAGCGGCGGACTGCAGATTTATTCCACGCAGGACAGGGAAATCCAGGCCATCATGGATTCCTACTTTACGGACGAGGCGAATTTCCCGGCGGTCGGCAAGGGTTCCTATTACCAGCTTTCCGAGCGGTATGCGCTTTCGCTTGTCAGCAAGAGCGGGATCGCCGCCCATTACCATCTGAAGGATTTTCTCGATTACTATAAGGATTACAAAGACACCAAGAAGATTTATTATCACGAAAAAGGCAAAGGCACGACCGGAATCAGCAGCTACACGTTAGACAGGGATGACCTCGAGGCGAAGCTCGACGATTTCATCGAAGCGATGAAGCAGGCTTTCCGGATTGCGCATCCCGGCGAAGAGTTCAACGTACAGGAATCCCGTCAGATTTCCCTGCAGCCGCAGTGTGCCATGGTTATCATGAACCCGGCGACCGGCGAGGTCGTTGCCCAGTACGGCGGCCGCGGCGAGAAAGTCGGAAACCGCGTGCTTGACCGTGCCAGCGGCACCTACCGTCAGGCCGGTTCCACCTTCAAGGTTGTGGCTTCCTTCCTGCCGGCGCTCGACTCTGCAGGCTGCACGCTTGCGACCGTATTCGACGATTCCTATTACGTATATCCCGGCACCGTCAACACGACGGTAGACAACTGGTACAGCGACGAGTTTCGCGGTCTCCAGCCGATTCGTGCCGGAATCTACAACTCGCTGAACATCGTAGCCGTACGGTGTATCGAAAAGGTCGGCCCGCGTACTTCCGTTGAGTATCTGCAGAAGCTCGGCTTCAAAAAGATTGTTACCGACAGCAAGTCGAAGAACGATTACAACTATTCGATTGCGCTCGGCGGTCTGACCGTCGGCTGTTCGGTTCTTGAGATGACGGCCGCTTATTCCGCCATCGCCAACAAGGGCGTCTATGTAGAGCCCCGTTACTATACGCACATCCTGGATCACGACGGCCGCCCGCTTTTAAGCAACGATATGCATTACACGCAAGTCATGAAGACTTCCACCGCGTACCTGCTGACCAGTGCAATGATTGATACGACGACTATGGGTACCGGTACAAAATGCCGCTTCCAGGATCTGAGGATTCCGGTGGCCGGCAAGACCGGTACGGCACATGACAACGTGGACCTCTGGTTCGTCGGATTCACCCCTTACTACTGCGCCGCCATCTGGAGCGGTTACGACGATAACCTGCCGCAGACGGACAACAATTATTACCGTGTCATGTGGCGGAATGTCATGGAAAACGTCCACAAGCGGAAAGGCTGCGAGGTGAAAAACTTTGAACGCCCGAGCTCCATTGTGTCCGCCACGATTTGTACGAAGTGCGGCAAACTCGCCATTGCGGGTGTCTGCGACAAGACCGAGGGCGAAAGCTGCATGAAGACCGAAATCTTCGCGAAGGGCACCGTTCCTTACGAATACTGCGACTGCCATGAGAAAGTTAAGATGTGTACGGACTCCGGCTGCCGCGCAACGGAATACTGTCCGCATACAACGGAACGCGTATACCTGATTAAGACGGAAACCGAGCTCTCGAAGGAACACGGCGGTACTTTGGACACGAAATACATTATGACGCCGGAAGAGGATAAGGACTGTCCGCTTCATACGGAGGCCCCCACGCCGAGCCCGACGCCGGACGTAACGCCGCCGCCCGGCGATCACTAGATCTGATTACGGAGACATAAGATGGGAAAGATACCTTCCAATTGCGAATACTGCATGTTCTATGAATATGACGAGGAAGAAGAATGCTATATCTGCACGAAAGATCTGGACGAAGACGAGATGGCGCATTTCCTCGCCGGACACCATTTTGAATGTCCTTTCTTCCAGTACGGAAACGAATACACAATCGTGAAAAAGCAGATGTAATTTTCCGTTGCTTTTTACTTACATATGTGCTATTCTCTATAGAAAAAGAGACGGGCAACCGGCCCGTCATTGAAATTGTTGGTTTTCTATCCTCTTTATATTACGCGCGGGGAGCAGCCATCAAAGAGTTTCATAAGAAGCTTTTTGGTGGCTGCTTCCCTTTGCGTATGTCACTGTCACAGATAATCTTCGTCCTCGGTGTCTTTCGGTTCGGAGGATTCTTTCTTATCGGCTTTATCGTCCTTCTCGCTCTCTTCGCTTTTATCCGCACCAGACTCCGTCACCGTGTCCTCTTCGTCTTCGCAGACAAGGAACGGTTTCTTCGCCGGTCCGAACAAAAGATACAGAAACATCGGATAAAGCGCGGCAAGCATCCGCATTGCCGAAGGGTAATCGGGAATATACACAGCCATCGCCGCGTAAACAGAACAAAGCGCAACCAGCACGTCCGCACGTATACGGTCGTTGTGATCTACCTTCTTCCGGTCAACTTCAAACTCCCCGAGCAGAAGGAACAGAACGCATATCAGCGACGCAATCTGCAGCAGGAAATAAACGGTCATGATCACATTTGCTTCAGAGAAAACCTCATAAGGAACGAGAATACGCCCGAAGGTATACAGGTAATCGAGAAGATAATAGGAAACGTGTCCGCCGTAGTTCTCTCCGGGGAAAGCCTTCACAAACCCCGTCGCGCCGGAGAAACTTTCCGGGCGGATGTCAAGCAGGAACACCATCGCGCCGGTTTCATACAGAATGCAGAATAATGCAAGCATCCCGAGACACACTAAAATGCCGAGACGGCTGTTCCGTTCCCACGCGCGGACGCCGAGATAGATCGGAATTGCAATCAGCAGATACGGAGAAATCAGAAACGCCGCGAGCACATAAACCGCTCCCGCGAGCACATAGCGTAGCGGTCCGCGGAGGCGTAACGCCGCAACGAGAAGAATCGCGAAGAGAACTGTCAGCAGTTCTTTGCACGGATACATCAAAAGGAGTGAATCGATGATAAATGCCAGCGCGAAGACGCGGTATCCTTTCTGATTCTCAATCGGAATCAGGGATACGGCCGCAAGATAAAGGATCGAGAACAGCACCATGCCGCCGATCAGAAATGCATGGTATCCGATTTCCTTGCCGGTAATGTCAAACAGCCGGTCGCGGATCGTCCCGTACGTATCGGCAAGGTTCCCGAACAAACCGGTTTTCCAGATGGCAAGGGACCGGTGACAGAAAAGGACTATTACCGCGTTGCTCACAAGTTTGATTAACGCGGCAACGTATATGATTCGGTTTTTCTTAAAGTAATTCATCTTCCTCCGAAATGCCGGCAGATCCGGCCGCTTTTCTATTGTACTCAATTCGGGCTTTTTTGTAAAGACAGACAAAAACCTCTTTCGCTTTTTGCCGACTTCGTATATACTGAATGTAATCGGTTTTCTATCCTAATTATGGGAGGACAAGATGAAACTCAATTACAAAAGGACCATCCTGATCGGTTTCGCATTCATGGCGATTTCTGCTTTCTGGCAGATGTATGACAGCATTATCCCGCTGATTCTGGAGAACACCTTCGAACTCGGCGCAACCTGGACCGGCGTCATCATGGCCGCCGACAACGTGCTCGCGTTGTTTCTTCTTCCGCTGTTCGGCGTGTGGTCCGACCGGACGAACTCAAAACTCGGCCGCCGCTCCCCGTTCATTTACGTCGGAACGATGCTTTCAATCGTGTTTCTGATGCTTCTGACGGTTGCGGACGTGCCCGGAAAGCTTCCTCTTTTCATCGGCATTCTGTTCGTGTTGCTTCTGTCTATGAGCCTGTACCGTTCTCCTGCCGTGGCGCTGATGCCCGATCTTACGCCTCCTCCGCTCCGCAGTAAAGGAAATGCGGTGATTAACCTGATGGGTGCCGTCGGTTTCATTTATGCGCTTGTGATGATTAAGATTCTCGGCGGTGACGCCAAGGAAAGGCCATCTTATGTTCCGCTGTTCGCGGTCATCGGTGCGCTGATGCTTGTAAGTGTCGTCGTTCTTGCGATAACCGTTCATGAGAACCGTCTGCTCGAGAAGGTGAACGAAGAATGCCGGGCTGCCGGCATTTCGATGGATCCGACACCCGATACTCCTTCATTTACGCCTTCCGGGGAACGCGCTCCGATGCCGAGGCCGGTTGTTCGGAGTCTCATCATGATTCTCCTCTCGGTGGCCTTCTGGTATATCGCATATAACGCTGTAACGACCGCATTCTCCCGTTACGCGACCAAGGTCTGGGACATTGGAAGCGGCTATGCGGACTGCCTGCTGATTGCTTCCGCGGTTGCAGTTGTCAGCTACCTTCCGATTGGCCTTCTGTCCGGCATAACCGGCCGAAAGAAGATGATTTTGATTGGCGTCGTAACAATGGCCGTGAGCTATGCAGCACTGTTCTTCTTCACAAAATACCATATCTCCGCGGTGCTTTTCTTCGCATTAATCGGCTTCGGCTGGGCTGCGATTAACGTAAACTCCCTGCCGATGGTCGTCGACATGTGCGAGGCGGAGGACATCGGCCGTTTCACCGGATATTATTATACCTTCTCTATGGCCGCGCAGGTTTTCACGCCGATTGCCTCCGGTGCCCTTTTAGAACATGTCGGCTACCGCACGCTGTTCCCGTATTCCGTTGTATTCATGATTCTCGCATTTATCACTATGCAGTTTGTGCACCACGGCGACAGCAAACCGGTTGAGAAAAAATCCCTGCTCGAACACTTCGACGCGGGAGACTGAGAGATACTTACATAAAAAGCAATAAAAAAGGCGTCAATGTTTCGTTGACGCCTTTTTTGTCAGGTAAGAAGGAATCTTCCCGCCGCGCGGGCCCCTCCTTTTTACAATGGAAGCAAGGGGGCTCGAACCCCTGACCTTTCGCGTGTGAGGCGAACGCTCATCCCGGCTGAGCTATGCTTCCGAACACAAGAGTATTGTAATACTCCTGCCGTTATTGTGCAACCGTTATTTGCATTTCGGGGAAAATCTACTTCTCTCTGAGTTCCTGGGCGTTGAAGATAATCGAAGCCACCTTCCATTTGCCGTTAATCTTGACGAACCAGATCGGGTGCTCCACCAGCGAGTCAAACTGCTGCCCTGTATAGGATGCCACGAAGCTCTGGTGCATGGTCAGGTCCATATACACGAGAGAATCGTTATAACCGATGTATTCCCGAACCGTCTGTTCCGTATAAACAGGCGGTTTGTTGTGCTTATTGAACCAGGTATTGTCGAGGGAAGAAATAACCCGGTAGTACTGCGAATTATCCGGAAAAAAAGACCGCATCTCGGTCGCGCTCTTATCGTTCGAGCAGAACAGGCAGAACTTCGTCAGGAACTCAAAGCCCATCTTCGTCAGCTCGTCATAATCGGACGCGTCGCTGTAATACGGGCAGGTCAGGGAACGGATGGTTCTTTCCTGTCCGTCCACCTCAATCGTCGCCGTTCCTTCTTTCACCTCGGTAATATTGCCGTGCGAATCGTAAAATGCGATGGGAGTCCCTTTCTCTACCGTTACAACGGTGCTCTCCTGAAGCGGAATCAGCCCGTCAAGAACGCCGTTGTATTCCGAATACTGGCTTGTTACGGCGGTCAGGGAGCCGAATGTCGCGACATCCTCTTCCTGCGTCCAGACGTCTTCGCCCTCAAGGCGCTGTCCGTCGACATAACAGGCGGCCTCCACCGGCTTAATCAGTTTCACGGTCTCAAGAAGAATCGGAGTCGGCGTCGGAGTCGGCGTCGGGGTCGAAGTGTTCGCAAGCCTTTCCGCTTCTTCCCTGGCCTTCTCAAATTTCGCGCGCTGTTCCTTCTCTTTGGCGGTTTCCGTCACCTCATAGTATTCCAGTTTCGTCCAAAGAAGCTCGTCGACAATAAGGACGGCAAATGCAAAGACTATGACATAAATCAACAACCCGGTTTTGAATCTGCTGCGTTTCTTTTCTTTCATCCCGTTACCTCACCAGAATCGTTGTCGGAAGGTAACGGTCGCTGATCAGGTTGGACCGGCTTGACACATCCTTACCCTTATACATCATAAGGGCGGAACTTCCGCCGTCCAGATTGGCCGCGTTGACCGCTCCGAAATCAAGGAAAATCTCAATCAGATCCGCATAGGTCGCGCCGAGGGAGTTCGCCTGGCGGCCGTCGATGCACAAAAGCAGAACCGCGCCGTCTTCGCGCTGCCCGATTGCCGTACGGGGATTCAGTCCGCCGCTTGTTCCGGAAATGTTCGCCGGCTGCCCGTTAACAATCAATGCGGGTTTAAAGGTCACCGCATCACGGATACCGATTTCGTCCGCTTTGGCGGTGGACATATTGCCGACTACCAAAACGTTATTCTTATCAAATCCGATCAGAAGGTCCGTGCTTCCGCCGTATACCTTCTTTCCTTCGGAATAAACGAAGCCGAGCGGAATCGTTCCGCTTCCGAGGCCGTTCGGGTCGTCAAACCCGCCCGCGTTGGTCGCGGCAATCGCTCCGTAGCGCTCCATAATCTGGGAAACCTTCTGCCCGGAAGCATTCGGGTCTCCGACATTCTGGCATACCCCGACGAAAACCCTTGACGGGTCCAGAACAATCATCATATGGCCGAAATAGGTCGACCCTGAAACCTCGGTAATGATAATCCCGTCTTCGTCGAGAATCATGCGGTCATAGACACGCCCGTCGCTCGCACGGGTTACAACCTTTTCTTCGCCGTTATCAAGATATACGACAACCTTCTCCGGTTCCTTCGGACCTTCGGTAATATCCGGAGTCTTGGTCGGAATGTGAATCAGCGTGGTATCCGTAATGTCATGGATTTCCTCGATGCTGTTCTCCGCGATGATCGCCGCCAGCTCTTCCTTGGTCGTAAACCAGTCTCCGAGAAATCCGATGGCGCTCGTCTCGCGTACCGACTTGACAAACACCTTATGCGCGCGTTTGCTCGGTCCGTAGTTGATAATCCAAAGAACGGAGAACAAAGCAATGATTGCCATCAGGACGGTAACACCGAGAAATGCACCGACCCGGGCAATCAATCGCTTCCAATTCACATTTTTCAGAAACTTCTTCATGCTCTCTCCCACACAAGAACCGGATTATCAGTCAATCCAGGTCAGCTGTTCCACAACGGAATAATAATACGTTCCGTTCGGGAAACGCTCCTTATACTCGTTAAAATATTTTTTGGCATTCGTATAATCCCTGGTCCGCTGATAGCTGCGCGCCAGGTAATACAGATTTTTCTCGTTATCGGGCGACTTCTCATACGCGCAGATAAAGAACTCAAGCGCATCGGCGAACCGATCCTTCGAGAACAGGCTCGCGCCTTCCTCAAAAAGCTCTGCACTCGTCATCGTCACGTTATAAACGTCGGGATAATCCGACGTGACTCTTTCCACAATCGAAGTCACGTACGAATTGGCCATCTCCTGCTGGGAGATCGCGCGGAGACGCGTCTGCAGAATGAACAGGTTCATTCGCGAAGAATCTCCGGACCGTCTCAGCTTCAGATAGTAATCCACCATGCGGAATACGTTCACGCCGCCGGCCTTATCCGCTGCATTCTCAAGCTCGGTCTTGGTCGCTTCGAGCTCCAGTTCCTGCATCTCCAAACGGGACTGCAGCGATTCGTTGGTTTTCTCCATCGCATCGAGTTCCGCGAGATATCCGGACTGCTGTTCTCCGAACTCACGCTGCCTCTGCTTGAACTCCTCGCGCATTCCGGTCTTTACGCTCGGAATGACAAGGAAAAAGACAAACATGATTCCGACGAAAAGCCCTACGCACAGGCATATGAAGGACCGGTAATCCGGCTTGTCCTCTTCATACCGGAACTTCGGCAGAATCGAACCCTTGACCTCACCCTTCATCTCTTCCGTCTCGGAAGTCACCTCGGACGGCTCCGTCACGGTAACCTGAAGCTGTCTGCCCATACGCTTGATCTTACGGATCTCTTTCAGGTATCCGATGGATGTCGTATTGGCAATGTCAATCGACAGCGTCCGCTTCAGACAGCGTCTTGCGCGGTCGTTGTCTCCATGCTTCATGTAAATCAGCGCAAGCAGCTGCCAGGCACGGACGAACTTAGGGTTCAGCTGTACCGACTTCTTCAGCTGAATCAGCGCCAGGTCGTCTCCTCCCTGAAGCGCAAGGTCCAGCGCTGCATTGTATTTACGGATTGCGATATTGTAGTTTTCCACCTTGGCCGCGTTACTCTGCAGAATCTGCAGGTACCGGACCGCGGGATTGTTCTCTTCCAGAAAACTCTTGCTGATAATCCACTCCTCGATGGCAAGCGCAACCTCGCCCATCTCGAAATAGATCAGGCCGAGAAGGTTCCGGGCGTCCACGTTCTTCTTGCTGACCTTCAAAGCCCGGTTCAGCATGTCGACCGCACCGGACAGGTCCCGGATCTTCGCCTTCGCAAGTCCCTGATTGTAGTAATAGCAGGAATACTTACGGGTCTTCTGGCTGACTTCAATGTCGTATCCGCATTTGGCGCAGACACCCTTTTTGAGCGTCATGTTCGCGCCGCATTTCGGACAAATCATATTGTTCTCCCCTTACAGATCTTTCTTATCCTGCAGTATCTTCTCAATGATATCGGCGATATCAATGATCTCACGGCTCAACACGGCCTCTTCCGCCTGGCTGATTTCAAGGCTCGGACCGTATTTTGCAATTTCTTCGTCAAAGTTAATCATGGCTTCCTCCCTGATCGGTGAAAAGACAACCTCCGGGCTACTGCTTCCGCAGTGCCGATACAGATTCTATCATACCAATACCGGCCGAAAAAATCAAGCAGATTCGGCTATCCGCGGAGATGGGCAAGGCGTTCCTCCACCTGCTTTAAGGTAGCCTCGTAACGCGCCAGCTTCTCTTTCTCCTCGGCAATCTTCGCAGCAGGTGCCTTCGCGATGAACTTCTCGTTGCTGAGCATTCCGTTGGAGCGCTTCAGTTCTCCCTCGAGACGGGTCTTCTCCGCGGTGAGACGCTCGATTTCCTTCGCTACGTCAACCAGATCGGCAAAAGGCATGTAAATCGTTGCATCGGGAATTACAACCGAAACCGCATCGGGATCGATTCCGTCCTTGTTCTCACGGATTTCAACCTCGCTCGCGCTTCCGAGCGCCATGAAGAACAGCCTGCTTCCCTCGAAGATATCACGGATATGCTGCTTCGCGGAAACAACGTAAACCTTCGCTTTTCTTGACGGCGGAACGTTCATGTCGTTCCGGAGCACGCGCATCGCGGTAACGGCGGTCTTAATGAGCTCCACCGCTTCCTCTTCCTTCGGATAATCGTACGCCGGGTCGAATTCGGGCCATGCGGATACCATAATCGAAGTGTCTTCTTTAAGAACACCCTCCGCGTCCGCAAGCGTGCGGTAGATTTCCTCGGTAATGAACGGCATGTACGGATGCAGAAGCTTCAGAGAAGTCTTCAGGACCATACGGAGCGTCCAGATGGCCGCCTTCTTCGCGGTCATGTCCTCGCCGTACAGGCGCGGCTTCACCATTTCGATATACCAGTCGCAGAATACTTCCCAGATGAAATCGTAAATCTTGCCTACGGCAATACCGAGATCGAAATTCTCCATGTTCTCGGTTACATCCTTCGTAAGACCGTTCGCCTTCGAAAGAATCCAGCGGTCGGCGTCGGTCAGCGTCTTCGCGTCTACGGAAGTTATCTTGCCGTCTTCGCCCATCTGCTCCATATTCATCATGATGAAACGGCTCGCGTTCCAAACCTTGTTCGCAAAATTCCGGCTCG
>CAMZEW010000024.1:0-17912 GCA_947305875.1 uncultured Lachnoclostridium sp. | reverse complement strand
TTAGTCGGTTTTTTATCCGACTGAATTCGTCGTTTTTCAAATTCAGTCGGTTTTTCCACCGCTGAACGTACCCACTATTTCTTCAATTCTCTGTTTCAGTCGGTTTTCAAGCCGACTAAAACCCACGATTTCCGGATTCAGTCGGTTCACCCGCCGCCAAGTGCCTCGGCTACAACAATCAACCGACCGCCTATCGCCTCTCTTGCCGGAAGCATGCTCACAGACAGGGACCGGCCGCGTTCACAGCAGGCCCCGCAGCAACAAAACAGGGCTGCCGCTTTGGGCGGCAGCCCCGGATATCCAATCACCGATACAATCACCGGTCTCAGTTTTCTTTTGATTTCTCCACAAGGTAGTCGAGCGCAAGGTCGTTCTTCATGCAGTACTCAAGGTATTCTTTCGAGTAAAGCTCGATGAACGCTTCGCGGTCGGTCTCCTGCGCGCTCGCCATGTAGCCCGCAAGGCGGCTCTCGAATTCTTCATCCGAAAGCGTAAGGCCGGCCTGCTTGTAAACCTCCTGAAGTACCATGTACTCTTTCACATAACTGATGGCGCTCTCATGAAGATCTTTCATGAACACATCGTAGCTGTCATAGCCTGCAAGAGGGAGGAAATCCTCTAAGGTGTATCCGTACATCTGTGCGTAACTTGTATAGGATGCTACCAGATCCTCTTCGTAGAAAGCAACGTCCTCGTCGAGAATCGTCACAAACTCGGAATTGTCCACCATATCGCTGATCACGGAATCATACTTGTTGCTGTCGATTTCGTCCTGCTTCTTAGCTATCAGGTCCGCGCGTATTGCATCCTTAAGCGCCTCGAGTGTCGGATACATTCCGTCGGTCAGGCGGTTGATGTACGTATCGTCCGCACCTTCCACTTCCTTGCCGATGTAGTTAATCGTTACGGTGAATGTCGTCGTCTTACCGGCAAGGTCCGGATTCATGCTGTACTCATCGGGGAACTTCGTGTCAATGTCGACCGTCGTTCCGACCGTCTTTCCGATCAGGCCGTTTTCGAAATCCTCGATAAAGGAATGCGAACCGATGGTCAGGTCATAATCGGTGTCCGTACCGCCCTCAAATGCCACGCCGTCCAGCACGCCTACATAGTCGATATTGACCGTGTCGCCGCTTGCGATAACCGAACCGTCGCGGCTTTCGTCACGGACGTAGTTCGGATAGTACGCAAGAAGATATTCAATCTCCTCCTGGTACGCCGCTTCCAGTTCCTCGTCGGTAACCTCAATAGCTTCGTCGCCGACCTTCTTAAGCTTGTCATAGGATGCGAGGATAACCTGTCCGCCGCACTCATGATAGAGGTCTTTGCCGGTCTTCGGGCTCAGGGAAGACGTCGGGGTTGCCTCGGCAAAACCGTTTCCTTTGCCGCGCGTACAGCCTGCTGCCAGAAGCATTACCAGCAGGGCAATCAATGCGATACTAACTCTTTTTTTCATGCATTCTCTCCTTAAAAAACACGGGAGTGCCGAAGTAATGGCACCCCCGCTTTGAAAACAAATGTTACAGACGGGCTACACCGGTCTTGCGGGCTGCTTCGGCAACGGCCTTGGCAACTGCCTGCGCAACGGTCTTGTCAAGAGCGCTCGGGATGATGTAATCGGCGGAAAGCTTGTCCTCGGTAACGAAGCCTGCAATTGCCTTCGCAGCTGCGATCTTCATCTCGTCGTTGATATCACGGGCACGTACGTCGAGGGCACCGCGGAAGATTCCCGGGAATGCAAGTACGTTGTTGATCTGGTTCGGGAAATCGCTGCGGCCGGTTCCGACTACTGCAGCGCCTGCAGCCTTCGCTTCGTCGGGCATGATCTCGGGAGTCGGGTTAGCCATCGGGAAGAGGATCGGATCCTTTGCCATGCTCTTAACCATCTCGGGAGTTACGCAGCCCGGAGCGGATACTCCGATGAATACGTCAGCGCCCTTGATTACGTCTTCAAGGCTGCCCTTACGCATCTGCTGGTTGGTCATCTCGGCGATGATCTCCTTCTCGGCATTCAGACCGTCACGGCCCTTGTAGATGGCGCCCTTACGGTCGCACATAACAACGTCCTTAAGGCCCATGGAGATGAGGAGCTTGATGATGGCGATACCGGCAGCGCCTGCACCGCTCGTTACAACGCGGATCTCATCGATCTTCTTGTTAACAACCTTCAATGCGTTGAGCATTGCGGCAAGACATACAACAGCGGTACCGTGCTGGTCATCGTGGAAAATCGGAATGTCACAGCACTCCTTCAGCTTTCTCTCGATCTCGAAGCAACGGGGAGCGGAAATATCCTCAAGGTTTACGCCGCCGAAAGAACCTGCAAGAAGTCTTACGGTATTCACGATATCGTCAACTTCCTTAGAACGGATGCAGAGCGGAATCGCGTCCACATCACCGAATGCCTTGAAGAGGGCACATTTGCCTTCCATAACGGGCATGCCGGCTTCCGGACCGATATCACCGAGGCCGAGTACTGCGGTACCGTCGGTAACAACGGCAACGAGATTCGAACGGCGGGTCAGATCATAGCTCAAATCAACGTTCTTCTGGATTTCAAGACAGGGTTGAGCAACACCGGGGGTGTATGCCAAAGAGAGGTCTTCCTTCGTCTCCAGGGGAGCACGGACAACCATCTCCACTTTACCTTTCCATTCATAATGCTTCTTCAGGGATTCTTCAGCGTAATTCATAGTATTTGTCCTTTCTTTAATAAGCAAGCACCTTGCTTTAATATACGTTTTCTTTGTGTCCGAATCGTGTTCAAATCATGTTCTCGGGATGAAATACACGGTCGAACTCTTCCGCGCTCAGAAATCCGAGCGCTACGCAGGCTTCCTTCAGGGAGATGTTCTCCTTGTATGCCTTCTTCGCGGTCTTCGCGGCATTCTCATAACCGATGTACGGATTGAGCGCCGTAACAAGCATCAGCGAGTTATAAAGGTTGTCATGCATCTTCCCGCGGTTTGCGGTAATTCCGGTCACGCAGTTCTTCTCAAAGGAGACCATAGCCTCTGCCAGAAGTCTTGCGGACTGCAGGAAATTATAAGCGATAACCGGCATGAAAACGTTCAGTTCGAAATTGCCCTGACTCGCTGCCATTCCGACTGCCGTGTCATTTCCGATTACCTGTACGGCAACCATCGTAACGGCTTCGCACTGGGTCGGATTCACCTTACCCGGCATGATCGAAGATCCCGGTTCGTTCTCCGGAATGCGGATCTCACCGAGTCCGTCCCGCGGGCCGCTTGCAAGCCAGCGCACGTCGTTCGCAATCTTCATGAGGTCGCAGGCAAGCGCCTTCAGCGCGCCGTGAACGGTAACCATCTCATCCTTCGAGGTAAGCGCGTGGAATTTGTTCTCCGCGGTCTTAAATTCCCGTCCGGTGATTTTGCTGACTTCCTCAGCAACCGCTTCGGCAAATCCTTTCGGGGCGTTCAGTCCGGTTCCGACTGCCGTGCCGCCGAGTGCCAGTGTACGGAGTGCGGGAAGTAAAAGCGCGATCAGCTCGCGGTCCTTCTCAAGACTTGAGCGCCATCCGCTGATCTCCTGGGAGAAAGCGATGGGCACCGCATCCTGAAGATGCGTCCGTCCGCTCTTTACGATTCCTTCGTTCTCCTTCTCCAGACGGCGGAACGTCGCAATCAGCGTATCGATGGCCGGGAACAGCTGCTCCTCAATGGCCAGAACACCGGCGATATGCATCGCGGTGGGGAAGGTGTCGTTACTCGACTGGGACATATTCACGTCATCGTTCGGATGCAGAAGCTTCCGCCCGGCAATTTCGTTGCCGCGGTTCGCGATGACTTCGTTTGCATTCATGTTAGACTGCGTGCCGCTTCCGGTCTGCCATACGACTAACGGAAAATGTGACATAAGCGTCCCACTGAGAATCTCGTCGCAAACCTTTGCAATCGTTTCGTTCTTCTCAGCTGTCATACGCTCCGGAATAAGAGCGGCATTGGCTGCGGCTGCAGCCTTCTTAAGAATTCCGAAGGCGCGGATAATCTCCGCGGGCATCGTCTCACGCCCCGCGCCGATCAAAAAGTTGTTCCTGCTCCGCTCCGTCTGGGCACCCCAGTACCGGTCGGCGGGAACCTTTACCTCACCCATGGAATCATGTTCGATTCGGAATTCCATAACTCCTCCGACTGCCCGTAAGGTGGCTCCTTACAGGGCCTTATAAACGAACCAAAAGGAGGCGGCTGTACCGTCTCCCCGCTGATACAAGGAAAGCGTGTGCGTAAACACACGCCTTCCGAAAAGTCTGTATAACGATTATGCGAGATCGATACTCCGGATAACTTCCTTCAGATTGTCCGCGCTCTTCTTAAGAAGTGCAATCTCTTCATCATTCAGAGGCGTCTCAACGTTTCCGACAATACCGTTCTTTCCGACAATGGCAAGCGTGCTGAGGCACACATCGCTGATGCCGTACTCGCCGTGCATCATGGTAGAAACCGTCATCGTCGTATCGATACCGGAGATAATGGTCCGTACGATAAATGCTACGGAAACGGCGATTGCATAATAAGTAGCACCCTTGCGGCTGATTACGATGCCGCCGGACTTCTTAACGTAGTCCTCAACCTCTGCATGGTCCAGCTTCGGGAACTCCTTAACGGAATTGTGGATACGCTCTTTGTAATGCTCAAGCGGAACATTCGAGATGTTCGCAAGAGACCAGGTAACGAAGGAGGAATCGCCGTGCTCACCGAATACGTAAGCATGAACGTTGCTCTGGCTGATATCATAAATCTCCGCAAGTCTTGCGCGAAGACGGGAAGTATCAAGAATCGTACCGGAACCGATGATCTGGTTCTCCGGAATTCCGGAATACTTGTGGAAGGCATAGGTCATAATGTCAACCGGGTTGCTGACGATAATGTATACGGCCTTCGGTGCATATTTCGTAATCTTGGAAGCAATGTCCTTCATAATGTTGACATTGGTCTGTGCGAGTTCCAGTCTGGACTGGCCTGCGCGTCTCGGAATACCCGACGTAATGATAACGATGTCGGAATCCTTAGCATCCTGATAATCACCTGCGATAATGGAAAGCGAGCCGAAGAAAGGACTTCCCTGAAGGATATCCATAGCCTCGCCCTTGGCCTTCTCCTCATTGACATCGATGAGTACGATATCCGAAGAAGTACCTGTGGTAGCCAGAGTAAATGCGATGGTCGAACCTACGCTTCCGGCACCGATAATCGTAACTTTCATAGTTCCTCCGATCCGAAGAACAGCGTCTCCAAAATTTGCTTTTGTATAGTGTGAGAGTGACATTTTCGGGATTGTATACAATCCCAGTCAAAAACAATCTTACCATATCACATTTTTCGATGCAATCTCGCAAAATGACTAAAAATCGTCCCCATTTTGCATCGGAATTATTCAATTTCACGATTCTGAAAAAAGAGGGCGGAGAAAAGGGTTTTTTCCCTTCTCTCCGCCCGGGATTTTTTACAGATAGTCTTCTTCGTCAGACTCCGGTTCTTCCGTGTGTCTAACGGGCCGTCTGCCCTTCTCGCGCGCTGCCTTGCGGCGCTTGAAATACCTTACGTCACGAAGGACTTCGTAGCCGTAAAGGATGCCGACCAGCGCGGCAAATGCGAGCGTGATGCCGAGGAAGATCACGAAGAACGTCTTCCACATGGATTTGTTCTTGCTCTTTCCGGTATCGTCGCCGCTGATCTGGCGTTCGGACGCGGGATTATTCTGCGCCTTGGCCTTCTCATCTTCCTTGATTTTCTCTTCGATGAGTTTCTCGGCTGCATGCGTCAGTTCGGCGCTCTTCGTCAGTTCGGCCGCTCTCGTGAGTTCGGCTACGCGCGCAACCTCGCGGCGCTGCTTCTCTTCGCGGTCGCCGTATGAAATCAGATGCTCGAACATGTCGTTGCCGACGTTGTATCCGACCGTCGTGCGGTACAGACCGAAATCGGCGCAGCTGTATTCGTATTCATCCGAAACGTAGAACCAGCACCACTGCTGTGTTTCATGCTTCTTGTAAGCGGCCTTCGCCGTATCAAGTGCTGTCTGTCCGCCGAGTCTCGTCTCGTGCTGACGAAGATCCAGTTTGACGGTGTTCTTGCTGTAGAGATGGATGTATGTCTTCGGCACATCCCAGGTTCCGTACTTGGTTACGGATTCGGGATTGAATTCCGCATCCATGGACTTTTCGATTGCTTCCACAACAGCGGCATGTAAAAGCATGTGACCGCCGTGGCCGTATTCGCCCTTCGCGTCGTGCGTAACGATAATCAGAGGCTTGAAGCGGCGGATGTTCTCCGTCACGGATGCCAGTACTTTCGTATAACTGTACAGGTTCTTCGCTTCCGCAAGCGTCTTTGCATAGTAATCTCCGTACGGCATGTTGACCGGATAAGCCCGAAGGCCCATCGTCCAGAGACCGTCCAGTTTCTCATGCTCACGCACGCGGTCGCCGTCCCAGTAATTACACAAATATACAACCTGCACGCGCTTCCCCATCGCACCGCCGTACAGCGTTGCCACGCCGCCGAAGAAAAGCACTTCGTCGTCGGCATGCGTCGAGAAAATCACGATATCGGCGTTCTCGTACGGAGGATCCCACACCTGAACGGAAGCCGGCAGACGTCCCGCCGAGTAGGCGTAGATGTCGCAGATGCTCGTCTCGCCGGAGATCGTCACCGTGCATTCCCTGACCGGTGCGTCAAATGCGATGTAATCGTGCAGATATCCGTTCGCGCCGCAGGAGATTTCCTTGCCGCCCGCTTTCACGGTGTACGGAACAACCGGGCTTCCCCAGATCATATAGATACCGGCCATATCGGACTCGGACTTAATCGTAACCGTGTCGCCCGCGTTATAGGTCACGCGCGTGCTGTATTTCTTATCCTTTAAGGAATCGGTTCCCTTGCCGTTGCTGTTCGTAATGCTGATGGCTACGGCCGTAGCTTCCTCACCGCCCGGATTGTTCATCGCGTCCTGCTCGAGGATTGCGGTCTGGTAGCCGCCGTCGTAATCCGGCAGGTACTTCGCGTTGATGTCGGTGTTCACCATCTGCACGGTGTAGCTGACCGCGCCGATGTAGTTGCCTCTCGCGTCGAAATCGAGGTCGGAGTAGTAAATGTAGGCGCTGACCGTAATCGGGCTCATAACCTGATCGATCTTCTTGCCGGCTGTGAACTTCATCGACGAAAGAATCATGTTATCGCTGATCTGTTCCGGCTCCAGATGGGAGTACCACTGCCCCTTTACCTGGTGAATATCGTCATAGAGGTAGTTTTCGATGTAGTCGAAGTATTCCTTCTCGTCGCCGGGCTTCAAAATCATCTTGTCGAACTTCTGTCCGTCAACGGTCTGGAACTGTACGCGGTAACCAATCTTACACTGATCGCAGTTCTCGAACTTGTTCCACTCGTCCTTCCACAGATCCTGGAAGTAACGGTCGTTGTTCGGAATTTCGTCGGCGTCGGAAGCGATGCACTCGAAACTCGTGATGTCGGTTCCGGCAACCCATCTTGCCTGGAAGGTGCTGTCGTATTTGCGTCTCAGTTTCTCATCCTTCCGGTTTTTATAGAGGGACATCGTCGTCACGCCGAAAGCCGGTCTCGGCGTAGGCGTGGGTGTCATGGTCGGTGTGGGCGTGTTGGTCGGCACAAGCGTCGGAGTCGGCGTGTCCGTCACGTCCTCCGCTTTCTTCTGCTTCTCCCCGCCTTTGCCGCAGGCACTTAAAAGAATCATAATGAGCAGGATTAACGCAATTCCCTGCCGCTTTGTTTTCTTCATAAATCCGGTCTCCTTACTCCCCTCCGGGGGCTGTCCGCGACACATAATATCACATTTCCCGCGGTAACGCAAGTTACATAATTATTCATACATACAGAAACGGTTGTCCGGGTCGGCTTTCGACCGGTACAGCGCGGTGTCGGCCTTTTTGAAGATCTCGGAGTAATCCTTCTCGAGGCCGTCGCAGATGGCACCGCCGATGC
Source organism: uncultured Lachnoclostridium sp. (assembly GCA_947305875.1). Lineage (GTDB taxonomy): Bacteria > Bacillota > Clostridia > Lachnospirales > Lachnospiraceae > ISDg. Next base: position 9,939 of record CAMZEW010000024.1, on the reverse strand, counting down.
TGATGCTTACTTTCTTGTCCGCGTCCGGAAGCGTTACCTGCTCCGAGGCGCCGGCAATCACATCCGTTGCAATGCGGCGGATTGCATCCTTTTCGTTCGTGCCCTTGATGAATATGATGAATTCGTCGCCGCCGAAACGGCCGACGATTTCGTCCCTGATAAACATGGTTGCGAGATATTTCCCGAGCTGCTCGATGACGCTGTCGCCGACGTCGTGACCGAAGGTGTCATTGATGGATTTGCATTTGTCCACGTCGATGACGAAGATTGCACCCTTGTCCGCCGCGTCGCTCTTAAGGATTGCGTTAATCTCGCGGGTCAGCGAGGCTTTGTTCTTAAGTCCGGTCAGCTCGTCGGTGTCCTTTTGGATGTTGATTTTCCTGGTCAGGACGAATTCGCGGATCCGGACGGCGTTTGCGATGATGTTCAGGAAGATTCCGACGATTGTGAAGATGATGACGTTAATCAGGTCCACCATCCAGATGTCGTGGGATTTGACGGAATGCATCCAGATCAGGAACACGGTCGATGCGGCGCACAGTTCCATCGTCATGTAGACCGGACGGTCAATCATGAACATCGGCGTAATCAGAAGAAGCGCGATAAATGTGGTCGCAGGCGCCACCGGATTGTTCCTCGAGATAAAGCAGCCGAACGCAAGGAGCAGCGACATCGAAAGGTACATCAGAAGCTTGGCTACTCTGGAGTCCTTCCTCAAAACGAAGAAATATACAATTCCGGCGGAGGAATATAAAAACGCCGCCAGGTAGAAAAACCGGTTTACATGCAGGAGCCCGTTCATCAGCGAACTGATATATAACGCAAGAAAAACGGCGGCCATGAAGAAATGCAGAATCCTCCAGATTACGAAATTCGAGGCGTATACGTCCTTTTTAACCGCGTTGTATTCCTCTCTCTCGATCCCGCAGTAAAACAGGTAGTTTTTCAGTTTTTTGAGTACTTTCATTCCTTTTCCCTCATCAAAGCCCGATCTCGGAATAAATCCTCTCAATAAACGGTGATTTGTGTTCAATGTAACGGTCTATGTCGTACGGATAGAGCGCTGCGCCCTCTTCCTTGATTCGGCTGTATGCAAGGACTGCTTCCGGATGCATCCTCAGATAATTCCGGAAAGTCAGATGGCGGTGCAGTTCGGCGGAGTTCTCCGGGCATACGTACAGGTGATGGTTCCGAAGATGCTCTTTGGCTTCATATCGGAACGCTTCGCGTCCCGGGATGCCCTTATCGCCTTCATGAGTATAACCGATTGTGCCGAGCGCTGCAACAACATCCTTCAGTTTGGAGTAATCTTCGATGACAACATCGATGTCGATGATCGGTTTCGCGGAAAGCCCCGGAACCGATGTGCTGCCGACATGCTCAATCCGAAGCGCCAATGCTCCGAGCGCCGGCTCGAGTTCCGCCTTAATCGCCGCGAAATCCTGCTGCCATGCTTCGTTATACGGTTCTACGACAATATGCCTTGCCATTGCTTTCCTCCGGTATAAAAAGGAGCCGGTGAGGGCTCCTTTTTATTTATTCCTTCCTATCTGTCTTTATTTCACTACTCCGATGAAGAGCGTCAGTACTTTGTTCAGTTTCTGGGAGATACCGACACTGACTTTGATTTCTTTGCCGTTACGGAAGTAATGGAACTCAGCGCTGTCAAATTCCGAGGTAACTTCCGGAGCCGCCGTAAGCTCGTCGCCGTACTTACCGAGGTAAGAGTACATCTTGCCTTCGTCGGCAAGCGGTTTGCAGAGGTCGTAAAGTTTTGAGCAAAGCGCGTTCATGTCATCCACGGTAGAATTCTCGCCCATCTGGATGTTAAGGGCTTCACGCTGCCAGGTAGCGACGGTGTAATTACCGATCATGCTCTGCACCGATTCAAACTGAATGCCATAGATTTCCTTGATATTTGCAAGTTTCGTTGCCAGATCCGGCGCGTCCACATGCTTCTCCGAGCCGTTGCTGTACTTAATCGTGTAGGAATAGTATCTCGAATCATAGTACTCAAGCGCGTCCTCGGTCTCCACATAGGAGATATACTCATTGTTGAGTACGAAGTTGGTCTTGTCCGCGCTCCATACAGGCTTCCAGTCGCCGCCGATCAGATGATCGTTCGCGGTCTCGTAGTTTGACACATCATCAATATAGTAGATGTCCTCACTCTTGGTGCACTTGCCGTCCTTTGAGAACTCGTAAGTGCGGACCGTCGTCAGTGCATGCCAGGAATCATGTGCCTGTCCGCCCTCGGGAAGGGTTACCTTATCGCCGATAATCTGCGAGATAACGCCGTCTCCGATGCTGTCGGGCTTTTTGTCATCCTTTTTGTCTTTATCATCCTTCTTCGAAGAGTCTTCGCTTTTCTTATCGTCTTTCTTCTTCGAGTCTCCGTCATCGTCCTTGCCGCATGCGGCTACGGAAAATGCCATGAGAAGGACAAGGAACAATGCCAATATTTTCTTCATGTGCTTTTTCTCCTATCAGTCTCTGTATTTCTCCGCCGCGCGGAGATTCCGGGCGGACAAAAGCATCCGCTGAATCAAGTATAGCGGAACACTTGCGGCTCTGTCAAGGTGTACCGCTTCGGCACAATGCTGCGGAAGCCGTCAATTTCGATATCCCGAAACAATTCATTTTCCCCTTTACACATTCCCGATATAGGCAGCCGATTGGTTAGCAATCGTCACGATTCCGTCGCGGGCGTAGCGTTCAAACACATCCTCAATGGCTTTCATGTACTCCCCGTACCGCTCATCCCCTTCCATCAGCGAGTAAGACCCCGAAAGACTTCTTGCGACAAATGTGACACGGTCCAGAGGAAGCGGATTCGCGAATGAAACATACTCATACTCGTTTTTGAAGAACTCCCGGATGCGCGGATCGTCCTTTACAATTCCTCCATTGAAACCGCGGAAATCCGGACAGTATTTCGTATAAATCTCACGCAGCTCACGGTTCATCGGATCCGACTCGTCACGCATGTTCCCTGTGTGGATGATGGTTACAGAAGTTTTTCCTTCCAATCCTTTTCCGAAATCAACGGTATTCCGAGATACTCGCTGAATCTTCGGAACGCGTCACCGATTGCTTCAAGCATTGTGTCCGTCACAACGACGTCCTTCTCCCACCACCAGTTCTTAATCCGGAGAGGGTCCTTTCCGTTGTTCTTCTCGGGCTCAAACCGTGCGACGAAACGGTTCCCGTACAGAACCGGCAACACATAGTAACCATACTGTCGCTTCGCTGCCGGTGTGTATACCTCCCACGAATACTTGAAATCCAATACCTGCTCCGTAATCCCGCGGTCCCAGATGAGATTGTCAAGCGGGGCAATGAACTGCGCCATGGCATTTGCCGCAGGTCTCGAAAGAAGCTCCTCGTCCTCTTTGCGGATGTAGAGAGGTTCCTTGATTCCTTCCACATGAATCTCCGTCAGTTGACCGTCTTCAACCAGCTCGCGGATAATTTCCTCGCGAGGGTGCCGGTTATACAGAAAATGCCATAGCCATGCACCGGTGTTCTTGTTCCACACCATGCCGATGCTGCCGATTCTTCGCTTGATGTACCAGCGAAGGAACTCATGCTCATCGGTGAAAGGGTCCGCGCCGTTCAGAATTTCCGGTTTATAAAGCCTCTCACTCAGATCGTACACCCGCTGCGCCTTCTTCTTCGAAAGAATACCGATTCGGCCGTCATGGAACAGATAATCAAGTGCCGCGCTCGAAAGTTTTCCGTGTCCCCAGCTGCCCTTCTCCGCGCGGCCGCCGATATTGATTTTGTTCGCAGGAATCGGGCCGTTCTCACGGACGTAAGCAATCGTCTCATCGAGAATATTCAATGCTTCGGAAGAACCCCTGCCGCCGAGGATTTCAACCAGCGAATCGGTCGTCGCCTTGCGGACTCTCGCCATGCTCGGGTAGTCCTCCATCAGGATGATTGAGACGACTTTGTCAAAGCCGTCAACCAGAAACCGCTCTTTGTAGAGCAGGTCGTAAAGCATCTGCGGGCGGTAATTCTTCACCCGCGACTGCAACACCAGGTCCGGGTTCCGCCCGACCACGTCTAGCGGGTCATACTGGATGCACCGCACCCGCTCCATAAAGTGCTTCGCACCCTCATAACCCTCGAACTGCCCGAAATCACTTAGTCCCTGGTAGTTTACAAGGAAATCTCTTGCATTTTCCTTCGATATTTCAATCATTACTTAATACTCCGTCTTCACCGTATTCAGCTCAAATATCTTCCTGAACCGCACCTCGTCCTCGGTCAGCACTCCGAGTTCTTTGTAAAGTTCTGCTTCACTCATTCTTCATTTCTCCACTGATACTTCGAAAGGTCAACGACACCGCCGATGACTTCGATTCCTTCTGCACGAAGCAGTTTCGCCTGCTGTCCGGCTCCGCCGAATGCGAACTCGCCGGCAAGTTCCCCTTTCGAATTCACAACACGGAAACAGGGGATTCCCGCCGGGTCAGGGTTCTTATGAAGCGCGTTGCCGACGGCACGCGCCATCTTCCGGTCACTCGCCGCCTCAGCAACCTGCGCATAGGTTGCCACACGGCCGTACGGAATCCTTTTCACTGCCTCGTAAATCCGTCTGGAAGGACTGTCGGAAACCAAATCGTAACTCTCCGCAATCATCAGCTTCACATCCTTATCCGGGATGCTTCCGTCAAGAATCACCGTGTTCCAGTGATCCTTGTTCTGATGATATCCGGGAATCACCGAGCGGTAGATCTGCCGCCAGAAGTACGCCTTCGCAGGCGCGACCTTAACGTTCAGATTGATGTAACCGTCCTTCTCATAAGTCCATAAAAACGCTTTCTTGTTACCCTTATACCGTACCAGTTGCCAGTTCGCGTCATGAAACGGCGCGTCCTGATACGTGTCCGGGAAAGAAAGACCGTATGTGAGTGCTTCTTCGCGTGTTTTCATAGCATTTTCCGCCGATTTCGTATTCTGACATTCTCTTGAAATACCCCGGGCACAAAAATCCCCGGTCAACTGATTATATCAGATAACCGGGGGTTCGTGCTACTGTTTTCTTGTTTATTCCGTTTTCTTAAGCGGCACCCAGATAAAGGTCCGCACTTCGTTCGAGCCGGGTTCCGGCGCAAGATAAACTTCGATATCGTACTCGCCGACGAGCTCATATCCCTGCAATGCCGGAAGCCACTCGGACCAGATCTTCGTGTTGGTTTCCTGCAGCGTCTTGATCGTGCACGGAAACTGTGCCCAGAGGCTTGCGGGAATCACTCTCGTCTCGCACCCTTCCGGAATGTCCTCCCACGGAAAATACAAATCCGCAATCCAGTAATCGAAATCCTTTCCGTCCATGTCAAGGCACAAACCGAACGTTCCCATAATCGGGCGTTTGTCCCCCTGCGCCATCCATTCATCCCAGAACTTCGGCACCTCCTGATAACTGGTGTCGGAATTGAAGCGTCTCTTCACGCCGACGATTGTGAATTGCGATTTTTCAACAATACGATAATCCATCATTGATCCACCCTCCATTGTGATTTTGATATGCATCGGGGCAAATGAGCGGAGCGTCGCGCCGGGTTCCCTGGCCTGTGACGGTGTGATTCCATGGAACTTCTGGAAGGCCTTCGCAAAGCTGTCCGGTGAATCGTAGCCGTACTTGACGGCGACGTCGATTACCTTAATGTCCTTCCGCATCAGTTCCTGAGCTGCCAGCGTCATTCTGCGCGAACGGATATATTCGCCGACAGTCATACCGCACAGAGCCCCGAAGATGCGCTGGTAATAAAACGGCGACAACGCCGCTTTACCGGCGATAACTTCAATGTCCAAATCTTCTGTCAGATTTGCCTCGATGAAATCAATGGTTTCGAGGAACCCTTCAATCCAGCCTTTCATCCCGGTTGCTCCTTTCTTCATTGCTCCCTGCACTGTCAATATATCAGACTTCGGCGCATGACACCCGACAATTCGTGCTCTCCCGGTCGGGTATCACATTTGGCGTTATTTTCGCAGTTTCTTAAGCTTCTTTGCGGTGGATTTCTCAATCTTCTCCCAAAGCGACTGCAGCTGCTTCTTATGCGTACACAGCTTCTCCGTGCAGTTCGCGCACCGGAGGTACTCGTTGGTCTTCTCGGAGAACCGTTCGGGATGCGCGTAAAATGTGATTTCCCAACGGATCAGAAGCGCAACCGAAAGCGCCAGCAAACTCCATGTGTAGGTCTTCTGCACGAAGAACAGCGGCGTAAACATCATCGCATAGTCCCAGTTGTAGATTCTGCAGGCACAGCAGCATTTGTTCTTCAAAAACCATGTCTGGAACGGGCAGAAGAACAGGATGCAGATGACGTCGCAGATGGAGTAAAGACTACACAGAAGAATCATGATTCCGTCATCCAGAATCCCCGCCATATGCAGGGCACCGAAGATGCCGTTGAATACGATCCAGACAAGCGCTACCAGAACGGTTGCGTTATTGTCCGCAATCACGATATCGGTGTTGCCGGATTTGATATAGTTGCGGGCAAACTGCTTCTGGCAGCCCGGACTCTCATATCTCGACGGGAAAAACCGAAAGATCATTTCCACGACGAAGACCGCCCATGTGACATAGATGATGACCGGAATCTTCTCCAGGCTTTCGATGATCGATGCCTTGCTGTACAGCCGGAAACGGATATACCCGATTACAAGCAGGATAAACAGCACCGACCGGTAGACCAGACGGACATAATGCACAGTATTGACAACACTCAGTTTTTTCCTGTTACTCATTGGTTTTCGTCCTAAAGCTCTTTCTTAAAACAGATAATCCGGTTCGCTTCCTCAAATCCAAACCTCATATGCCGTGTATTCATGGTCGAATTCGTACCCCAGTTTCTCCGCGAGATGCACGGAGCCCATATTCTGCGCGTCCCAGCTCGGATACAGCCCCTCGGACAGGCATCTGAGAATCAGCGCCGAGCAGGCGATTAAAGCAAGATTCTTTCTCCGCTCCGGTTCGGCCGTGTCGACCTCAATCTCAATGCCCTCTTTATAGCGCGTGTAGGAAGAGGCTCCGGACACAATCTGACCGTCCTTCAGAATTGCGACTCCTCTGCCGTCCTCCAGATACTTTTCCTTACCGGCAAATGAGGACACAAAGTCAGCGGTCACCGGATTTTTAAAGCACCGGTCATATATCTCTCCGTCAATGTCCATTAGTTCGTAACCGTCCGGGAGCAGACTCAGATTCTTTTTCAGCGACTCAACATCAAAGCGGGTGTCCTTTTTGATTGCGTAACGGGTCACCTTCTTCGCATCGGGATATACCTTTTCAATCAGGTCTGCCCATGCTTTGTTCTGCGACGTCAATATCACGAATCCCGCAGGTTTATATCTCACCAGTTCTTCATCCGGCTCTCCCGCATAGAACCCGAAGCAGCCGACAAATGCAAAAGCGGCTTTCGGATTTTCAGGGTCAGTCACATAAACCTTTCCCATCACTTTTTGCAGGCATGACCGGATCAGCGTCTCCTGCCACCCGGCGAATAACTGTTCTGCTTTCGATGTATCAAGTAACTCGCAAACCATTTTCAAATACCTTTCCGGATCAGGTTCTGTCTACATTTTTTTGGACAAAAGTGCTACCGTCTCGACGTGCGGCGTCTGCGGGAACATATCAACTGTCCGGACGGCGCGGACCTCGTAACCTGCGTCCTGCAGCGGGACGAGGTCGCGGGCGAGCGACGTCGGCTTGCAGGAGATGTAGACCAGGTTGTCGACGCCGTAATCGATGATCTTCGTAAGCGCCTTCGGGTGGATTCCGTCACGCGGCGGGTCGAGGACGATGATGTCCGGCCGGTCCGTTATCCCGTCGAGCATCTTCAGGACGTCTCCTGCGAGAAATGTGCAGTTCGTAAGCCCGTTCCGCACGGCGTTCTCGCGTGCGGCAACGACCGCTTCTTCCACAATCTCAATCCCGATGACCTTCTTCGCGACCGGTGCGAGCATCTGTCCGATCGTCCCGGTGCCGCTGTACAGATCGAAGATTACTTTGTCTTTCGTCTCGCCGACGAAGTCACGTGCGGTTCTGTAGAGTTCCTCCGCACCGAGCGAATTGGTCTGGAAGAACGAAAACGGGCTGATCCGAAACTGAAGTCCGAGCAATTCTTCCGTAAAATGGTCCGTTCCGTACAGTACTTCGGTCCCGTCGTCCCGGATCACATCGGCAACCGAATCATTCTTTGTATGAAGGATTCCGACAATCTCTCCCTGAAGCGAAAGCGCTCTCAAAGCGTCCACAAATCCGTCAAATCTGCATTCTACTTGTGTAGTACAAACGATATCGACGAGTATTTTTCCGGTCTTCTCCGCTTTTCTTACAAGCAAATGCCGGAAGAATCCGTCCCCGCCGACGCGGTGATAAAACGGAAGGCCGGTTGTTTCCGCCCAGGAAAGCGCTGCGGAAACAATCTTCCGCACGTCCTCATGGACAAGTGCACAGCGCTCCGCGCCGACAATATCATACATGCTGTGTTTCTTATGAAGTCCGAGCGTAATCGGTCCGTCTTTATATTCATCGCCGAACGAAAACTCCATCTTATTCCGGTACTCATACGCCTTCGGGCTTCCGAGAATCGGAAGAAATCCGCACCTCTCCGACCGGATCACCGGTGAAAGAAGCTTTCTAATGTGCTCTTCCTTCATCGAAAGCTGTTTCTCGTACGGAAGCGTCTGCAGCGAACATCCGCCGCACAGTCCGAATGAAGGGCACGAGGGACATGCCGTCTCATCGGGAGACTTCGTCAGAACTTCCTTCAGTTCACCTTCGGCCTTCTCGGCACCGTTCCGCTTCAGGCGGAAGCGGATCTCCTGCCCCGGAAGAACGCCTTTGACGCTGATCTTTTTGCCTTCCGCGAAGACATATCCTTTGTCGGGGAAGACGGTGTATTCCACCTTTCCTTCGATTATATCGCCTTTTTTCATAAGAATTCTCCGAAAACCGTATTCAATACTTCTTTACTTTCGCTCTGTGAAGTGTTACAATGTGACCATAACGAATTCCAACACCTACAGGAGGCACGTTATGGCGAAAGATATTCACACCGCCGAAGTCACGCAGTTCTTCAAGGCGGTTCTTACTTTAAAAACCGTGGAGGAGTGCTACGCTTTCTTTGAAGACGTATGCACAATCAACGAGCTCCTTTCGATCTCCCAGCGTCTCGAGGTTGCGCACATGCTGACCGAGAGCCGGACTTATCTGGACATCGCCGAGAAGACCGGCGCGTCCACATCCACGATAAGCCGCGTAAACCGCTCGCTGGTGTACGGAAACGACGGATACAACATCGCATTTTCCCGTATGAAAAAGGACGAAAAGAAAGGCAAGTAAAACAGAAAGCAAGGTTCCAAAACGGAACCTTGTTTTTTATTTCTTATCGTTTTTCTTCTCGTCTTTCGAATCTTTTTCTTTGCGACCCTTCTGTGTCGGAACAAGCAAATCGTCGATAATCTGTTCAATCATCTGTTTCTTCAGATATACGTCGAAGCTGAGCATCGAAATGAAACTGAAGATGGAAAGGAATTCCTTCTCCTCTTCTCCTTCGACATTCTCAAACACTCTCTTGGAACGGTCGAACTTCTTCACCACGTCCTTACCGAGGTCCTGGCTGACGACGGTTTCCATATCGAAGATTCTCTTGTAAATCTCCTCAAGATCCATCTTTGCGTCATCGCCGAAGAACATGTCCTTCATCGGGCCGACGATGTGCTGCACGTCATTGATGCTCAGAAAACTCTTCAGGTAATAAATGAAGACGAGCAGGTACATATGGTCCTTGCTGTACTTCTTCTTGACCGGGCTCGGGAGAAGGTTGTTCTTCGTGTAGTTGTTGATCATAGTCTTGGTGAGAAGCTTGTCGCTGTCATAGCGCTTGCTCTGCTCCAGATGCTCATCTAAAAACTTCG
>CAMZEW010000023.1:0-18394 GCA_947305875.1 uncultured Lachnoclostridium sp. | reverse complement strand
TCATACCATCAACGGGATTATGAATTTTGCCGTTAAGAGATAATATCTTTGAATAAACGTATAAAAGATTTCTCTTTGAACATAACGTACTAAAGGCGGTGAAGATAATGGCGTCAAGCAAAGAATATCTTGCTTTTGTTTTAGAACAGCTTTCAAGGCTGGATGATATAACATATAAGGCGATGATGGGAGAATACATCATCTACTATCGCGACATAATTGTTGGTGGAATCTATGATGATCGTTTCCTTGTCAAGCATACACAGTCAGCAAAAACTTTAATGCCAGAAGCAGACTTGGAACTCCCGTATGAGGGGGCAAAGGAAATGCTGCTAGTAGATGATATCGACAACAGGGAGTTCCTTAGGACCTTGATTGAGGCCATCTATGACGAGCTTCATACACCGAAGAAATAGCTTTGAAGTTAATTGATTAAGTCAAATCGGATTTTGTGGAGGTTGCGATGAAGAATTATACACAGGTATATGTTAAAAACAGTTTCGAAGCAGCAAAAACATATTATACCAAGGAGAATATCGAAAAATATGGTGTTGTTGGGATAGAAATATCATTGATAGAGCAGGTTTAAGGAGAAACGATTGGATTATGGAAAAATGGGATGCCTACGATGGACATTTAAATAAATTTGATGGGCTAACCTTGATTCGTGGTGAAGAGATACCAGATGGTATATTTCATCTTTGCTGCGAGATCATAGTAAAACATAACGATGGAACATATCTTTTGATGCAGCGAGATAAAAGAAAACATCTTGGCGGAATGTGGGAAGCAACGGCAGGAGGTTCTGCACTACAGGGTGAAGATCCATTGACTTGCGCAATTAGAGAATTAAGGGAAGAAACCGGTATTGCTGACGATAAGCTTATGGAAATCGGCCGTGTTCTGCATTATGGACATCAGACATATTACGTAGAGTATTTGTGCAATACCGATGTTGATAAAGAAAGCATTATCCTTCAGGACGGCGAGACATCAGCTTACAAATGGGTTACGTGTGAAGAATTGCGCAAAATGTCCCGAGATGAGATTGCAACGCAGAGGATACAGAATTTTATTGAAGAGTTACGCTGAATGCGAAGAACTAGGTAGGTTGCATACCATACATCCGTAAATGCAACCTGAAGTAGCATTTTCCGAAGAAAAAGCATATATTAGTTGGTGGAGAAAGAGCATCTTCTGTGGTACGTTTTCCTTGCGAAACGACGCAACACAGAATTGATGAAAGGAAAAACGACTATGAGTTTTGGAACAAATCTTCAATACCTTCGCCAACTTAGCGGTAATATGACGCAGGAGGGGCTGGCTGAGAAACTGAACGTGAGCCGCCAAACGATTTCAAAGTGGGAGAGTGACACTGCCAAGGGGAATAGGTATGGATGGAAAAGAAACCCAAAAAGACAATCCGTTTTATATCGCATTCATATGCATTCTTCTGCTCGGACCGTTCATCGCCGGGCCGATTTTGTTTGTGAAGGGTAAGAATCTCGCGGGAATCCTGGCATTTGTCATTCCTTATCTGTGCCTTGCGCTGATTGCGGTATGGAGAAAGTACAAGCAGAAGAGGGATTTCTATAAGATTAAGAACGCGCACACCAGATTTGACGTCATCCCCGTTACGGATGCGGAAACACTGGTGGCGCTTCGGGAGCATTCCGCGCTCACGTTTTTCGGAGAGCCGGCGGAACAAGTGCTTAATCACCTGTATAACTGGATGAACAATGAGGGCGTATTGAAGGAAGAGCGTGTAAAGCTGTACACGTACAGCGGGGCGGACCTTAAGAGCGCGTTCGGAAAGCGGAAGAAAATCGGCAGCGAAGAGAAGTTCATGAGCATCGATTTAACGGACCTGAATCTGAATGATTCGAATACGCGGCGGTTTTCGCTGGACCGCCTGCAAATCGGTGGACGGTGGTTAGATGACATCATTGGGAATGCGAAATGAGAACACTTGGAACCATGGAGGGGTGCTATGGTTGATTTAGACGGCGATATTAAACTGTTACGGGCGGTTCGCTGGCTTTTTCTGAGATTTCCGCTGCTGATTCTTGTAATCAACGGAGTCGCAAGGCTGCAGGAAGGAAAGACCGGACGCGGCGTCATTGATCTGGTGATTGCCGTTTTGCTTCTGGCAATCGATCTTCTGCTGGTCGGGCGTGCGATTCGCAAAAAGAAGAAGCAGCTGAAGGATCCGGACTTTTGGGAGAAGCGGCGAAATATGTCTCCCTCGGAGCAATACAGGAAAACCGGTAAGTTCACAATCAAATTCGGAATCGGATGGATTATTGTGTGCCTGATTCTGTTCATTGTTTTGCCGACTGTCTTTGGGGTAGACACACTTGGAGATATCCTGTTCTGCATTATCGGAGGACTCATTATTGCAGCCGTGGGCGCGCTGTTCATCATGCTCGGAATCCGTGATCTGAAGAAAGCCGGGGAGGGCGATGAGGCTTTACCGAGCGGCGGCTCCCATGGGCGCGAAACCCTGTATAAGGATTTTGAACTGGGCTTTGAGCCTGCTAAAGAACAATACTGCAGGCAGACCGGAAAGACTGCGGAAGAGCTGACGGAGGCGGACGAAGAAATCATCTGGGAGTACGCCTATGCGCAGATTACTTACCTGCTTGCCTGGATTGCAGAGCATGACTTTTATGTGCCTCAGGAGGATGACTTTGACGGTCTTACGGAAATCATAGCGGATGTGAAAGCGCGGAAGAAGGCTCCTTCCTACTATATCGGGGCAAATGACGGCACGCTTTTTGAAGATAACATTAAGCCCGAGGCAATCGGATTTGTCAAAGAGTATATGAACAATTCCGATTACATAAACGGCCACGAGGTTGCAAAGCCCGGAGATATCATCGGTGCCTACTACCCGGAGGTGGAAGCGTTCGCCAAAGAACACCTTCATGCCGAAATGTTCGGTTTCCCGTTCCGCTGGGAGGATTACGACTGCTTTAAGGAGAATATCGACAACGCGTACGCGAAGTGGCTGGCTAAGAGTCCGGATGTTGCTTCAGAGTGACGGCCGGCGAAGCGGAAAGGGGAGACAATGGACAAGTATATCAAAACGACCAACCTGACGAAAGAAGCATTTCTCGAACAGTTTTCGGAAGAGTCGGAGGAGATTGTCGCAAGGGTTCACTGGGCATGGGAGAAAGGCTGTTCCAAGCTTCCTTCGTTCGGTAAGGAGGACCTCGTAAATATTCTATGCACAACCTTGAAGGGGGATGAAGAGCATCCTATCGGATTTAACGGAAGAGTGTATTGGTTTTGCAGGAAGAAGCTGTTCGGATACCCTTATACGCCGCACTTCATAAGAAATGGGTATTACCGTCTTCGTGTCAGAAGGTGTAAATCCGGCTATGATCATTTTGTTCTGGAGGACGTTCTTGAGACAAATGTGAATGTTTCCGCTGCGGCCGCTGATGATCCGGCTTACTTCTGGCACAGAGATCCGAATCCGGAAACGCCGGAAACGCCGGAGCAGGCAGCGATGTATTCCGACCGAATTCAGAATCCGTCAGGCTTGTTCGCCGGAGTAGACCTGTCTAAGCTGTTTGATAACGGGGAAAAGCGCCGCAGCAGGTATGAGTTCCCGAAGGTTACGGAAGAGTGGATTGAAAGAACGGAAAATGCAATCGGATACAGGATTTCTCCTGCCTACAAAGAGCTGCTTACTTATCAGAACGGCGGTGAAATCTGCGATGATAACGATGAGCGTTGGCTGACGGCAATCTACGGAATCGGACCGAAGCCGGATTCACCGAACAGCCTTGAAGAGATGTTTGATAATTGGAAAAATGGATGGGAATACCCCGACATCGGAATTCCGTTCGGGGAAACGAGTTCGGGCGGACACGATATGTACTATATGGACTTCCGTTCGGTGGATGAGAACGGGGAACCGCGAATTGTCCACATCGATAACGAATGCGGAAACGAGATCACATTTGTCGCAAACAATCTGGTTGAGTTTATCAAAATTGTTCTTTCAAAAGGCGAAAAGAATCTGAAAGAAGAACCGATTAACTGAATTGCGGTTCAAATATGAGGAGGAGACAAATGGCAAACGAGAAAGCATGCGGCGCAATCATCTTCACAAAGGTGGGAAACGAACGGAAATACGTGATTCTTCGCGGAATCGGAGTCTATCGGAAATACTGCGGATTTCCGAAGGGACACGTCGAAGCAGGGGAAACCGAGCGGGAGACAGCCCTTCGCGAAGTGAAGGAAGAAACCGGACTGGATGTTGTCCTTTATGATGATTTCCGAACGGTTGACGAGCACGCGCTGGCCCGTGAAGGCCGTCCGAACGACAAGAAGATCAATGTGTACTTTCTCGCGGAATATCATGATCAGGAGCTTGTCGCGCAGAAATCAGAGGTTTCGGAAATCATACTGATGAGCTATGAGGAAGCACTGAACAGTTTCGAGTATGAAGAATCCAAAAGAGAACTCAGGGAAGCCGAAGAGTATCTGAACAAAAAGCAGGAAAATGAACTGCAGAAAGTTTATAAAAGCGTTTTGGAAGCTGACCGGGCCGCCGTTGTTATCTGCAGTCTTGACCACAGAATCATTTACATGAATCCGTCAGCAATCAGCAGGTACGGAAAATGGGGCGGCGGAAATCTTCTCGGAAAGAGTCTGCTTGACTGTCATAACGAAGAATCAAGAGAAAAGATTCATAAAGTTGTGGCCTGGTTCAAGGCCTCCAAAGAGAACAATCTTGTATACACTTCATTCAACGAAAAGGAAAACAAAGACGTATATATGGTTGCTCTGCGGGACGAAACCGGAGAATTGATTGCATATTATGAGAAGCACGAGTATCGAAACCGGGAAACCATGAAGATGTACGATATGGAATAATATTCCGTTGCGACAAACTGTAATTCGGAGCTATGGAGAAACAAGATGTCAGAAGATTGCGGATTTACAAGGAATAATGCATGGTTCCGGTATCGTGCCGGGGCAATACTGGTGAGGGACGGCAGGATGCTGTTTGTGAAATCGATATACGGCGGATACTACTATATGGTCGGCGGTGCCGTTCAGCTCGGCGAAACCTCGGAGGAGTGCGTGGAACGCGAAACCTTCGAAGAGACCGGGGTGCGGTGCAAGGCAGACCGCCTCGCGATTGTGTGCGAGAACCTGTTCCGCGGGCACGGCGGCGCGATCGATGAAAAGGACTGCCATGTTCTGGAGTTTTACTACCTCGTAAATGCGCCGGCAAATGCCACATTCAACCCGGCGAACGACGAAGGGGAAGAACTGGTATGGGTTCCGCTTTCGGAGATAGCGGACCGGGATATCCGCCCGGCGTTTTTAAGAACGAAGCTTTCGGAGGTGTTCGCAGGAGCACCGTTAATTCATGTAATCAACAGGGAGAATGGCAATGGGAAAAGTGAGTAAGAAACCAAACAACGATTTTTGTCCGCAGACGCTGTTTCTGTACGGAACCTATGATGAGAAGGGGAATCCGGACTTCGGTCTTTTCTGCTGGTTCAGTTATACCTGGGAAGAGGAACTGGGCGTGATGTGCTGCATCGGCGGCAGCAAGCTTACCAAGGATAACATCAAAAGAAGCAGGGTGTTCTCCGCGAATCTTGTGACGGAAGAACTGCTGCCTGAGGCGGACTATCTCGGATGCGTGAGCGGGAATAACCCCGACAAGATGAAAATCGATCTGGACATCGGTAAGGGTGCGGTTCTTGATGTTCCCGTGCTCAACAAGGCACCGGTCATTTTCGAACTGGAGGTGACCGACATCATTCCGAAGGGCGACGCGGACATCATACTCTGTAAGATCCGAAACGTGCTTCAGGACGAGTCGCTTTCCTCCGAAGAGAGCGTTTCTGAGAAACTCGCGCGGATTGCCCCGGTCAAGACAACCGCGCAGACGTATCTCGGATATGACGGCAGAAATCTCGGCGTATGGGGAGAGCCGATGAAGAAACTGTAGGTGTTTTTCACTAAAATCCCGCGAAAACCCGCAGAAAAGCGTGTTTGTTGCGTAATGCAACAAGTTGTTTCTTGCGTATGTTGCGTCCGCGGGGTACGATGAAGCCACCAAACGAAAGGGGGCACAGCCATGGTAGGAAAGAATATTGCAAGAGTTCGCAGGGAATCCGGTATGACGCAGGAGGAACTCGCAGAGAAGTTAAATGTTACACGTCAGGCAATCTCCAGTTGGGAGCGTGAGCGGACGGAGCCGGATCTCGATACGATCCGGAGAGCGGCGGAGGTCCTGGATGTTCCTGCGGAGGAACTGATCTACGGCGCGAAAGAGAAGTCAAAGGTGCAGACGACTACGGTCAATGTGGGAAAAAGCACGGTCGGTTTCGGCACGGTGCTTGCGGTGGCCATCTCTCTCGTCAAATGGCACTCCATCAAGTGGGCAGTCCTGCACGGAATGTTCAGCTGGGGTTATGTCATCTACTACATCATCAAGTACGGATGGACCGTATAAGCAAAGGTTTTTGAGTTTATAAAGGTAATGCGTTGCATTTTCCGAAAGGAGTAACGCATTACCTTTTTTTGTTGTCAAAGGAATTGTCCGCTGGCTGTAGACGGAACACCTGAAATATGTTACAATCAACAGAAAGGCATATGGCAGCGAGGCCTTCCTTGAAAAATGCGCGGAAGCCTAAGCGTAACAGGCTGAAAGGAGATTCGAAGTGAATAACACAGGCATGCCGGTCAGAACCTCGAACGAAGCGATGATAAAGCTTCAGGAGAAACGGAATAAGGTCGGCAGAACCTTTATTTTCATGGCATTTGCCGCTTTTTTGCTGATTATTCCGCCGGTCGGAATAGCCGTTCTGCTCTTCGCGGTTTGGAGAGTGCAAAAGCTCCGGAGGGAGATGAAGGAGCTTTATAAGGATGCGTTCGTCAAGGAACCGCTGATGAACAATTTCGAAAACGTGCACTATGAACCGAACGGGGGCTTCTTACGGGAGAATATTGAGGCTTTTCAGCTCTGCGAGATGGGAAACAGTTTCTGGTCCGAGGATTACATCCAAGCCACGTACCGGGGCGTGAATTTCGAGGTCGCAGAGGTCAATATGCGGGAAGTGGACAAATCGAGCGACAGCAACCGCGTCGAGACGTATTTCGAAGGCCGGATGATGGTGTTCCATTTTCCGAACAAGCTCGTTTCCTCCGTATCGGTTTTCAGCCGGAAATTCAAGCACAGACCGTTAAGCCGCAGGGAAGCGAAGGAGACCAAGGTCGAACTCGAGATGGTGCAGTTCAACAATGATTTCGACGTTTATTCGGAGACGCAGCAGGATGCATTCTACCTGATTACGCCGCACTTCATGGAGCGCCTGCAGTTCCTTGCCGGCCGTTACGAAAGTATCGCCATGCATGTGGTCGGAAACCGGGTTTTCCTCGGCTTTAACGAACCCGGCAAGAAGATTTTCGACGCGAACATCGAAGTCGGAAAACTCGACATCGACCAGGAGATGTCCAAGGTGCAGGCGGAGATTGATGATATAAAGACGTTTATTACGATGATACTGAATCTGCGGACGGTCGCATGATGAAGGACGCGCGTATGGAAAGGAGAAACCGGTATGATTGCATATGTCACCATGTGATATGAAGAGAGAAGAAAATGAACGAATTAATCGCCAACTGTTTTATGAACAAAGAAAGGAGAAAGGTGTTTTGTCATCATTAAAATGCCTGAAAATGAAGATGAAAAAACGTGTTTTATCAATACTATTGGCCGTTGCCATGGTGGTGTGTTTGCTGCCGATGAGAATACATATTGCAGAAGCGACAAAACTGCATATAAAATTAACAGTTTCTCCCGATGTTTCTGAAGCACATCCCGGAGATGACGTTACTTTTACTATTTCTATAGGGCCTATATACAATTTAGCAGGTCTACATATTCGGTATGAGATACCGGATGGGTTAAAATATAAGAGCTTTTCACAAATTTTGAGTAATCAAAGTCTTAACGGTTTCATTGACCATAATGAAGTTAAAAAGGATATAGCTGTTACTGTTACTTCACCTGATACCGGTTACACAAGTTATGAGACTACTAAGTTGTTTTCAATTACATGTACAGTTAACGATGATGCGGATATTTTCTCAACACCACGGTTAACCGTATCAGATCCGGGAAGTGGCGATTTTTGTTATGACATGGATCTTCAAGATATATCCCTGTCTATTGAATCTCAATCTTTTACAATTACTGCGCCACCGGTTAATCCGAACGGAGTTTTGTTAGATAAGCACGAGTTAAATGTAACGGATCACACGGGCGATCAGATGTTAACTGCAACAATGACGCCTGCTGGAGCCTCAGGGACACTTGTATGGTCTACCAGTGACGGAAACGTTGCTAGTGTTACAAACAATTATGGTAACGAAGCTACGGTAACCATAAACGGTGTCGGAACTGCGACAATTACAGTAACGATACAAGGTACATCCTATTCGGATGCTTGTATAGTTAACGTTTCGGAGTATGATTGCCCGCATACGGATAGAACTCAAGAAAATAGTTATTCTGGTGCCACTTGTACTCAAGCAGGATGTTATGAATACTATGTCTGTGGAGAGTGTGGAAAATACATAATCAATAAGAATAATGTGACAGTGGTATCAGATAACATAAATGATACAATAATTCCTGCGCAGGGGCACGATTATGAACAATATGTTTATTCATCGGACAATACACAGCACTGGCAAGTATGTTCGCGATGTTATGAGAAATCCGCAAAAGAAAATCACACTTTTGGTCCGATAATAGCTGATAGTCCCTGGTCAAATGATTACAGCGCATGTACATTATCACACATATGCACAGTATGTGAAATAGAAGTTTCTGAAACAGTGTTTTCTAATAGTCAGGTAGTTCCTGCAACTTGTACTGCGGGGGAGAAAACAACATATACGGCAGAGTTTACAACTCCGGAGTTTCCCACTCAAACGAAAGAAGTTGTAACCAGTGATCCGCTCGGACATGACTGGGGAGCACCGACTTATACATGGTCAGATGATAACGATAAATGTACAGCGACCAGAATCTGCACAAGAGATTCCAGCCATAAAGAAGAAGAAACTGTTACAACATCGATGGTCATAGATGCAACCTGTACAGAGCCCGGAACCAAGATCTATACTGCGACATTTGTAAATGAAGCATTTAATGATGACAGCGCTGCTATTGCTGCCGGGCAACCCGGCCGGACTAAAAATATAGGAGTTGACGCATTAGGGCACGATTACCAAGATTTTATCCTACAAGAAGCAACCGAAGAACGATTGGGAAGTGTGCAAAAAAAGTGTTCAAGATGTGGTGATGAAGGAGATACGGGAAATTATCTTGACGAGAATACTTCTCCAAGCAAATATTCGGATGGTACGGATATCAGCGATGGGAATACAGTACAATTAAGCGAGACAGGGACGGTTGAGCTGGACGGAGAAGATAAAGAAGTAAAAGTATTATTACAGGATCCGCTGAATGTGTTTGACGGTCAGAATATAGTATTGAAAATTTTGAGCATATCTAGTGATCTGGGCGAGGATTATGACGGAAATATATCTGTGGAAAAGGCATATTTAGTAGATATAGAATTAATAACTGCAGAAGATGGAAATCGGGTTGCGATGCCTCTGCTCGGAAAAGTCCGTCTCCTTTTTGAAATACCGGATGACCCGGATAATCCCGATGATGATTGGTATGAAGGAGGACTTCAGGTACAGTGTATTCAAGGGGGAAAAGATTTAGAGTACATTGAGAAAATAGAGTACCAGTTATATGATGCGGATGGTAATTTTGTAAAAGTAGTTGATAAAGAATATGCCCCGCAAGAAGGCGAGACGGTGAGGAAGTTCGCTGTAATATGGACTAACCGCTCCGGTTGGTTTGCGGTAATTGCCAGTCCCAGAACGCCCCTCACTATTACTGCCGAAAGCGCAGAAAAAGCATATGACGGTTCTGCCCTGACGAAGAATTCTTATACTGCGGAAGGCCTTGCAGAAGGCGATAAGGTTGAAAATATTACGATTACCGGTTCCCAGACAGTGGCCGGAAGCAGCAACAACGTACCGAGCGCAGCGAAGATTGTTAATGCAAAAGGCGAGGATGTGACAGCTGCTTATGATATCACGTATGTAAACGGAACATTAACTGTTACGAAAGCGGATTTACCGACTTTGACGAACGACCAGAAGCCCGTTCCGGCAACAGAACTGAAGGAAGACGGAAAGGACCAGGTACTGGTTATTGATCCGAAAGCTCTTCCAGACGGTTATACTGTTGAGTACAGCACCGATGGCGGAAAGACATGGAAATCCGTTCCCACCGGCAAGGATTCCGGCGAATATCTCATTCAGGTGCAGTATAAAGCAAAGGATGAGAACCATACCGATTTCTTCGGTGAAGACCTGAAGGTCCTGATTGCAGGCGAATATAACCCGACGGAAGGGAGCGGAGAATGGACCAAGGGCAGCAAAACCGCATGCGTATTCCGCTTTAAGAAAGCCTTTAACGATGAAGTCTTCATTGACGGTAAGGAAGCACATAAGGATAAGGATTATACGGCCACTAAGGGAAGTACGATTATCACATTTGCCCCTGAGTTTTTAGAGACTCTTTCGACAGGCGAACACATGATTAAGATTACCTTCAAGGACGGCGAAAGCTCCGCTGTGCTGAAGGTGCTTGCCCCGGCCGCAGACACCACCCCGACCACGGGAGATTCAGGCATGCCGCTTCTTTGGGCAACGATGCTTCTCATCTCCATGGCAGGCGCAGCCGTGATGATTGAAAGAAAACGAAGAAAAGCATAAGATAAAACCAATACGCGTCCGCACAGTTTCGTGCGGGCGCGTTTTTTTGAGAAAAAACTTAAAAACCTGTTGATTTTCATATAAAAATGTCTGTTCAGAATGATTCGGATATGGTATAATTATTCAGAATGTGCGATTCATTGGTGTATATTATGGGGAAGGAAGGGGGATGCGCGATGTCAGAACAATACGATTTCAGTATCGGGAAAGCAATCTTAGTGGGAATCGGTGCCGGAATCCTGCTTCCGATTGCTTTTTATATTGCGTTTCAGATCGGCAACGCCAAGGAGCGCGAATACGTTAAGAACGGCGTGCTGACGCCCTGTTATGTGGAAACGATTGTTGCCGTCCGTGGAAAGCAGCAGGTGTGGGTAGTCTATCAGAACGAACAAGGGAAGAATGTGCGAGCCAAAGCAATTCTCAACAAGTTCGTCGGCGTCGGCGAGACGGTGGACGCCTACGTACTTTCGTCCAATCCGGATGAGGTTTATTACCCGGCCGCTTCCATCTGGAAATGGCTTGTTTATATCATAGCCGGCATCTTCGCAGTCGCAGCGTGGATTCCTCTTGCGGTGTTACTCATAAAGAATCACAATGATAAACAGAATGCGATTCTTTATGAACAGATGCGGGCAATGAACCAAAAGAACAGGGAACAGTAACGCCTGGTGAGGGGAAGCATGCGGAGCGATTCGGAATTATACAATTCGTTTCTGTCCGGCGACAAGGCAGCGTATGATGAACTGATGATTCGTTACGGCGATGCGCTGACTGCCTTTCTGAATGGTTATCTGCATAATCAGGAAGACGCGGAAGACCTGATGATTGAAGCTTTTGCGCGGATCATGGTTAAGAAGCCGCAGATTGCGGACGGAAACTTCAAAGCCTATCTCTATAAGACCGGGCGCAATCTGGCAACGCGTTTCCGTCTGTTAAGGACGCGCACGGACACGTTCTGTCTCGACGAGATGGAAGCGGTGCCTGCAAGCATTGAGGGACTCGACGAAGAGTATCTGAAGAGCGAGCGCTCCGAGGCATTGCACCGCGCCCTTAATCGGCTTACACCGGATGTGCGCGAGGCTCTGTGGCTTGTATATTTTGAGAATATGAGTTATGACGAAGCCGCCTCCGTTATGAAGGTTAATCGGAAGCGAATTGACCATCTGCTCCAGAAAGGCCGGCAGAATCTGCGCGCCGAGCTTGAAAAGGAAGGAATCACAGACATCGGATGATTGAATTAATTGATTATTTCATACAAATGGGAACGACAGCGCTCTGTACGATTCTCGCCGGTGTCTATATGATGCGCACCGGCAAGCGCGTGTGGGTATACCTGATGCTCGCTTCCGGGGCGTATTTTCTCGGCGACCTGTACTGGTTTTTGTACCTTCTTTTCTACGGGGCGACGCCGCAATATTCGTATGTTGCGGACTTCAGCTGGTACACCTGCTATCTCGTATTGTTCATGATTATCCTCGAAATCGCTTCGGACCGCGGGGAATGGCGCTCAAACCGCCTTCTCTGGCTGATCATGGTATTTCCCGCAGCGATGTGCATCTACTATCTCCAGTGGGGCGACTTCTTCGGAAACTTCTTGACGCTGATTCTTCGGGGGCTTGTGATGTGGGGCGCGCTGGACGGACTGATTGCGACAAGGTTATTCCCGGCGGAGAAACGGAACCGCATGTACTATATCATTGCATTTCTGTTCTGTGTGACGGAATACGGGACCGATACCGCATCCTGCTTCTGGATGGGCGACACAATCCGGAATCCGTACTTCTGGTTTGATACTTTGCTGGCCGTTCTGTTCCTGCTGCTTCCGCCGGCGCTTCGAAAGGCGGTGAACGAATGACTGCTGTTGAAAATGTGTTCATCTGCATTGCGGCGCCGCTGCTTTTCGCCATATTCTGCATGCGTGACCGTGCACGGCGCATGATGCTTTTCATCCTGGCCGGCATGGCGATGTGCCTGCTGTCCGGCTACATCAGTTCGTACATTGCATTCGTGCAGGGGGCGGATATGGAGCTTGCTTCCATAGAGATTTCGCCGATTGTCGAGGAAATCATGAAATTCCTCCCGATACTGTTCCTTCTCCTTGTGTTCGAGCCGAAGACGGAAGAAATCGGGCCTTATGTTATCATGATTGCCGTCGGATTCTCCACATTTGAGAATGTCTGCTACCTGATCCGAAACGGGTCCGGGCAGCTCATGAATCTTGCAATCCGCGGCTTCGCGACCGGTGCGATGCATGTCATGTGCGGTTATATCGTAGCCGTCGGGCTGATGCATCTGTGGGACCGGATCTGGCTCCGCGTCGCCGGAACCAGTGTCCTTCTCGTGATTTCGAACTCCTACCATGCCATTTACAACCTGCTTGTTTCACAGGACGGCGCGGCGGCCTACATCGGTTACAGCATCCCGCTTGTTACGGTGGGAATCGGAATGCTCCTGCGCGAACGGATGCGCATCCGGTTACTGAATCAGCAATAGAATGTATAGTCCCCGGTCAGCTCGGCCGGGGATTTTTGGCATTTTGCGTAGTTTAAGATATTGAATTTCTTTTAAATTCTTAGCAACTTTGCAAAATGGGGTGGGAATTTCCGAATTTCCGGTATCTATAGTAGTGTAAGCACGAAAAATGGGAGAGAAATTCATCGTTACAGTTTGACAGATTCAGAAGGAGAGAGTTATGCGTAATACGGAGGAACGGATTGAGCGGCTTCACAAGAGAGCGAAGCAGCTTGAGGCGAGAAGAGAGCGGAGATTCACGGCATTGGCCGTATCGTTCTGCCTGATTCTCTTCGCGTCTCTGCTTGGGATTATCAGACAGGTTGCCGGACAGATTACGGATGTGACGGTCAATTCTTACGCCGGGGCTTCCCTGTTAAGCAGCGAAGCGGGCGGCTACGTTCTGGTAGCGGTAATCGCCTTTATGCTCGGAGTTGTTGTCACGGTACTTGTTCGGAAACACTGCAAGAAGGATTAAGGGATCTTACGCGGAGGGATAATGAAATGATGAGGCGCAGTAAAAAATTAATCGGGTGGATTCTGTGCGCCGCTCTGGCAGTCGGGATGCTGCCGGGGACGGTGAAAGGCGCGAAGGCCGCAGGGAAGAGCGATGGTGTTGTTCTTGACGCGGTATCCTTTACGAGCGATTCGGATGCCGGCAGCCTGGCGGTTTCCAAGACAGATTCCATGTCGGCCGCCGGAGAAGGCGGAAGCATGATTCTTGGGGTCATTCTTCTGTTCATCGCACTGGCGAATTTCTCGTGTCTTTTGAACCTTGCAAAGAAGAACTTCAAGAAGAACCGGAAGCGCGAATTCGGCGCCGTCGGAAGACAGGAATAAGAGATCCCGTTTAGTCCCACATCGTTCAGGCGGTGTGGGATTTTCTATTGACTTCTATCCGGGAAGCCGATATAATATAGCCATCAACGAAGAAAGCGAGGTAACTTTTAATGTTTGCAACAATTGAGCTTGTAACCAAATACGGAAGGTTGACCTCGGTATGTTCTTTTTAATGACATTTTTCGTTTATGAATGTTTCATGCCGTGGCAATTAGTCACGGCATTTTTATGTCCTGCGGGCGGCAAAAATCCCACTTGCGGCCGTCACGCGTCTTCATTCTGAGGTCTTCCTCCGTACGTAAACCGATTCAGGCTCAAAAAAAGAGCTGGTAACCAAAAAACATATTACGAAACGGAGAAACACAGCATTGAACATCATTATCAGAAAAGAAACCAAAGAAGATTATTACAAAACGGAACTTATGGTCATGCGGGCCTTCTTTAACCAGTACGGCCCCGGATGCAATGAGCATCTGCTCGTGCACAAGCTTAGAGAAGCGCCGGAGTACGTTCCGGACTGCAGCATTGTTGCGGAGGTTGACGGCCGGATTGTCGGCTGCGTATTCACATCGAAAGCGAAAGTGAGCGAAGGCGGCAAATGCCATGAAGTCGTTACAATCGGCCCTGTGGCGGTCGAGCCGACGCTTTGCAACCGCGGCATCGGTACCAAACTGATGGAAGCGGTGATCCCGCTCATCAAAGAAGCCGGATTCAAAGGCATTGTCATGTGCGGAGAGCCGGAGTATTACCCGCGTTTCGGATTTGTCACATGCGATAAGTTTGACATTCACCACAGCGCGTTCGGAAACTCGGATGCTTTCATGGCACTGCCGCTTAACGAAGGGTTCGAAGAGATTCACGGAACCTACGCGGAAGGCCCGGTTTTTGAGACCTGTGAGGACGAAGCGGAGGTAGAAGAGTTTAACAAAAGCTTCCCTTACTGTAAGCCGATGAAGCTGAAGGAGCAGCCGCTTCACAAGCTTCGTCTCGGGCGGATTTCGGAGGCGGGAAAGAACAGTTACAAAATTCGCTTTTTTGAAGAGGAACTGCAGGCCAAACTCAAAGGTAATTTCTACAATATGGAGTCCGAAGAGTTGCCTGTGGTAGGAGATTATGTTATATTCAAATATAACCCTATCGGCGAATCGGTCATTCATTCGGTTTGTGAAAGAACAAGCTTTCTGAAGCGTATGGACCAGGCAAAGACGGGCGTGATGCAGTACATGGTTGCGAATGTCGACTATGTCTTCATTGTTACGTCGCTGAATGAGGACTACAGCTACAACCGTATCGCGAGGTACGCAGGCATCGTTCTTGCGGGCGGCGCGACACCGGTTGCCGTTCTCACGAAATCCGACCTGTGCCCGAATGTCGGCCGCTATGTAACCGAGGTGGAAACCATCTCCGAGAAGATTCGCGTCCATGCGATTTCCGCGCTGTACGGAATCGGTCTTGACGAGCTTAACGAGTACCTTAAACCGGGTGTGACGGTCTGCTTTCTTGGGTCGTCCGGTGCCGGAAAATCCACCCTTCTCAATGCAATCGCAGGCGAAAAAGTGATGAAGACTTCCGCCATCCGCGAGTCGGACGGCGAGGGACGTCACACGACGACGAGAAGACAGCTGATTACGCTTGATAACGGCGTCTCCATCATCGATACGCCCGGCATGCGCGAGATCGGAATGGCATCGGTGCAGGAAGGGTTAGACGACACATTTTCCGATATTCTGGAACTGGAAAGCAGGTGCCGTTTCAGTAACTGTAAGCACCTGACGGAACCCGGCTGCGCGATCAAAGCGGCGCTCGCGGACGGGACGCTTTCCGAACAGCGGTATACGCTTTATAAGAACTTAAGCCGCGAAAATCACAGCAATTACGCGCTGAAGAAACAGGTCTCCAAGTGGCATAAACAGATGGAGAAGATGAACCGCAGGGGACTGGATTAAATGCGCGATTGCATAGAAGGTAACAAATGTATACGGAGGGAAATTAATGACGGAATTAAAGAATTTTACGTGTGCGGGGTATGAGCGGAAGGATTACCGTTTCCTCAGCGACATCGACGCGGAAGGACTCATCATGCGCCATACGAAGAGCGGCGCGCGGATTGTGCTTCTTTCGAACGATGATCCGAACAAGATCTTCGCAATCGGCTTTCGCACAACACCGATGAACAGCACGGGCGTGCCGCATATCATGGAGCACTCGGTTCTGTGCGGGTCGGTAAAGTATCCCGTGAAGGAGGTGTTCTCCGAACTGGGTAAGGGATCGTTGCGTACGTTTCTCAACGCATTTACCGGTCCCGACTGGACCTGCTATCCGGTCGGAAGCTGCAACGACAAGGATTTTAAAAACCTTGTCGACGTGTATATGGATGTCGTTCTTCACCCTTTGATTGCGGAGAGAAAGGAGATATTCCTGCAGGAAGGCTGGCGTTATGAACTCGAGAGTCCGGAAGCGGAACTCGGAATTAACGGTGTTGTTTACAGCGAAATGAAGGGAGCCTACTCGTCTCCGGACAGTTTCGCCTACAAGTCACTGATGCAGGCAGTGTTCCCGGATACCACATACGGTTCGGACTCGGGCGGCGATCCGGATGTGATTCCGGAACTCAGTTTTGAGGAGTTCTTAGAGTTCCACCGGACATACTATTCGCCGGCGAACAGCTATATCTTCCTGTACGGCAATGCCGATATGGGAGAGATGCTTTCTTATCTTGACCGCGAGTATCTCAGCGCATATGACATTATTCCGGTGGATTCCGAAGTGAAGCTCCAGAAGCCTCTCGGATTCCGCAAGGTAGAGCAGACGTATCCGATCGGTGAGGAGGAGAGCGAGAAGGGCAGGACCTATCTCCAATACGCCGCCAAAGTGTATGACGGGGTGGATGCGAAGAAATCCACCGCTTGGAATATCCTTTCTTCGCTTCTTTTCAACATGCCCGGGGCTCCGGTTAAGAAAGCCCTCATGGATGCGGGAATCGGAAGCGACGCTTCCGCTTTTCTGAATCGTCTGCGTCAGTCGCCGTTTTTGATCAGGGTCGATGAGGCGGAACCGGAACAGGCGGAGCAGTTCCTCGCAATTATCCGTGATAAGGTTGCCGAAACAGTCAAAAACGGTATCGATAAGAAGACCGTTGCGGCGCTCCTTAACCGCAATGAGATTAATTACCGCGTGAACAATTTCGGCGGAGAACTGCGCGGACTGGATTATCTGATGAGCGCGCTTTCCGTAATGCTTTATGATGAGGACAGGACGTTTGATCCGTTGAATCTCGGTGAGGTTTACGCAGAGCTTCGCAAGGAGCTGGATACCGGGTACTTTGAGCAGTTGCTGCAGGAGTTTCTGGATTCGGATCATTCGGTTCTTGTTGTGGTGAAACCCGAGAAGGGACTCGGAGCGAAGAAGGAGAATGCGCTTCGTGAGAAGCTTGCCGCAATGAAGGCAGCCATGAGCGAGCAGAAAATTGACGCGCTGGTGAAGGAAACCGCAGCACTGAAAGCATATCAGAGCCGGACGGAGACCGCCGAGGAACTTGCCTGCATTCCGGTCCTTTCGAGAGAGGATATCGATAAGAAACCGCTTCCGTTAGATTACACGGTGGAAAAGGTTGCCGGTGACGTACCGTTGATTCACGTCGACAATGCGACCGGCGGAATTACCTATATCCAGGTAAGATTTGATGTGACAGACCTGCCGGAAGAGGAACTCCCGTACCTTAAGCTGTATGCGAATGTGCTTAACGAGATGGATACCGAGAACTATACGTATCCGGAATTCCAAAATGAGATTAACAGTAACATGGGGAGCATGTATGAGTTTCCCGAAGCGACTTCCGTCAAAGGAGAAGAGGGAGAGATTAAAGGCTTCCTGACATCGGGTCTCAACGTTCCGGACGGCAACGCGAAGAAAGCCCTTGAACTCCTTTTCGAAGCACTGTGGCGCACGAAGTTTACGGATACCAAACGTCTTCTTCAGCTGATGTCGGAGAATGCCGTATATCTGCCGGATAATCTCATATCGAACGGATCGAATACGGCCTCAACCATGGCACTGATGCAGTTCAGTCCCCGCAGCAGGTTCGTATATTATACGGACGGCGAAGGGTACTATGCATGTCTGCGTCAGTGGATTGAAAACTTCGAGGAGCAGAAGGATGAAATCATCCGTCATATGGAAAACATCCGCAGACACATCC
>CAMZEW010000022.1:0-18576 GCA_947305875.1 uncultured Lachnoclostridium sp. | reverse complement strand
AGACCGGCGGCGCGGTCAAGACGGATTCGACCGTTGATGAAATCGTGAGAGAAGAGATTTCACAATTTCCAGCGTCTTGAGTGGAGAAAGCAGAAAAGACACAGGACGGTTCGCCGGAAAGGAGCAGACGTGCCGAAAGAGAATACAACCGAAGACAATCGGATTTTACAATTGTTCCGGAGCGGTCCGGAGGACGCAATCCGCGAGATACAGCGTGTATACGGGGGGTATCTGTTCACGCTCGCGGAGGGAATTCTCAGGGACCGGCAGGACGCCGAGGAGTGCGTGAATGATACCTATCTGCGCGCATGGGAGAGCATTCCGAAAGCGGAGCCGGGCAATCTCAAGGCATACCTTTCAAGGGTGGTTCGAAACCTTTCAATCTCGCGGCTTCGGAGCAATCAGGCGAAGAAGCGGGGAGGCGATAAGACCTTTACTTCATATGAGGAGCTTTCCGAATGCATCCCGGACAGCCGGCGCAATGAGCAGGCAGACCGGGAGCGGCTCAGATCCCAGATGGAGACTTTTCTGCGGAACCTGTCCAAAGAGAAACGGCAGATTTTCCTGAAGCGGTACTGGCTTTCGTGCTCCGTGACGGAAATTGCGGCCTTTCTCGGCAAGGACGAACGTTTTGTCAGCAATCAGCTTTATGAAATCAAAAAGAAGCTGAAGAAGCACCTGGAGGGATGCATATGAACGGATTGGATTTACTGGAAGCAATCAACGACATAGACGATGACTTGATTTTGGAGGCAACGGAAGGCGTTTCGGGAGCTGCTCCCGCGAAGGCGGGCGAGACCGCTCCCTGCGGCCCGGTTCTTAAGAGCAAGGATACGGACTGTATCGTTTTGGATGCAAAGAAAAGCGTACGGAAACCGTTCTATACGAAAGCAGTATGGAAATATGCGGCATGTGCCGCTGCGGTTCTTATGCTTGTGGGAGGCGGATTGATTATAAACGCTTTATTGAACGGAAAGGGCGGCAAGACGAAAAATGTGACGCCGGCTGCTCATGTGTGGACGGATCAGGATAAGGTGACGCCGGTTGTGGACCCGGTTGAACCGGACCCGAATCTTCAAATTGAACCGAACCCTTACGGCGAGTCTTGGTATGATGATTTGGTTTACAATTCGAAATACTATACAAGACAGCGCTCGGAGTGCACAAAGGTCGGAGAGTATCTCGGCAGTTATCAGATAACCGGTTTTCGGTATATTGATGAGGACGAAGACACTTTCAATGAGGAGGATAACGGGGAGGAGAACAGCGAGGTGGAAAGTATTACGGTTGAGGTCTTCGCGATTCCGGATATCAGCACGGACTACGCGGTTGCCGTGAAGGACCCTGACGTGGAGCAATACTACGTGTTCGCACGGGTTTACTGGGCCGATAACTTCGCGGATTATGCGAAGGCGACGCAGCTTGCGACCTATATGTCGCCCGGAGAGGAATTCACGGTTATTCGGGGCAATCAGGAAATCAAGCTTCGCACGAAGATTTCCATGGATCAGACGCTGAATACCCTGTTCCGTAATCAGGACATCCCGATTTTTGCGTTGTATGACATGCCGAATGAGTTCTTCGCGGGAACGCTCTTTTATGACCCGACCGTAGGCAAGCCGTACGACCCGACATCCTCCTATGCAAGCAGATATTCGGTTTACTTTGAGAATATGGAAGATGTCTACGGAGAAGAAGTTCTTTTCGAGCAGCATCCGGCAGAAGGCTCCGCTGCCGCGCAGGAATTCTGTAAAGGCAAGGAAATCGGAACGATGACGGTAGTCGGGTATGTGAACAACAGCCTGTGCGGCGAAGTCGGCTATCAGGTATACCTCTATAGCGGCGGATTCGTTGTAACGGATTTCTTCTGCGTCTATGTCGGCCCCGAAGCGGCGGCGGATTTCCTGAAACTTCTGGACGCGCAGATTCCGAATGAAAGCACGGTTCCGAATTGAAAGCGGAAAATGTGACATTTGTCACAGACAAATCATGACACCATACACTTGGCGCGGACTCCGGTCCGCGCTATTCTTATGTCAGAAACACGGAGACGGTCGGGGAGGCCGCCCGGAATACGAAAGTGAGGATGCAAATGAAACCTACGGTAGTAAAGATTGATAACCTGGTAAAGCGTTACGGCGAGCTGGTGGCGTTAGACCATTTTTCGCTTGAGATTAAAGAGGGAGAAATCTTCGGACTGCTCGGACCGAACGGCTCCGGCAAGACGACGACGATCAACTGCCTGCTGTCGCTGCTTGCGTTCGACAAGGGAGAGATTGAGGTGTTCGGCCGTGAGATGAAGCCGACCTGCTACGACATTAAAAGAGAAATCGGCGTTATCATGCAGAATGTCGCCGTCATCGACGAACTGACGGTAAGAGAGAACATCGATTACTTCTGCGGGCTTTACATCACGGACAAGACAAAGAGGAAGGATAACGTCGACTGGGCGATTAAGTTCGTCGGACTTGAAGATTTCGTCAATTTCCGTCCGAAGAAGCTGTCCGGCGGTCTTTTAAGACGTCTGAACATCGCCTGCGGAATCGCGCACAAACCGAAGCTGATCATCCTCGATGAGCCGACGGTGGCGGTTGACCCGCAGAGCCGGAACCGGATTCTTGAGGGCATTCAGGAACTGAACCGGAACGGTGCGACGATTATCTACACTTCGCACTACATGGAGGAGGTCGAGCAGATCTGCACGCGCATCGCAATCATGGATAAGGGACATAAGATTGCGGAAGGCACGAAGGACGAGCTCAAACGGATGATCAAAAACACCGAGACGATTTCAATTGAGATTTTAGACCTTCCCGATGAAGTGAAGGAGAAGATTTCGGAGCAGCCGCACGTGTACGAAACCGAATACGACGGAACGAAATTGACGATTCGCTGCTCGGGCGGGCAGCACAACTTAACCCGGATCCTCGGCGTGCTGCAGGAAGCCGGCCTCGGATTCGGCCGGGTATATTCGGAACTTCCGACCCTGAATGACGTCTTCCTTGAGATTACCGGAACGGCACTCAGAGATTCGAAGGAATAGGAGCGAGTCATGTTTTTACATAACCTGAAATACGAACTGAAAATGGTACTCAGACAAAAGGAATTCATCATGTGGCTGATGCTTTTCCCGATTGTCCTCGGAACGCTTTTTAAGGTTGCCTTCGGTTCCATCTACAACAGTGAAACGTTTACGTCCATCCCGGTTGCGGTCGTAAAAACCGCGGAGAACCGCATGTCCGACGAGATGTTCGATTCCCTTACGAAGGGTGATGACGCGATGCTTAAAGTCACATTTGCCGAAGAAAGCGAAGCGCAGGAACTGCTCTTTTCGGGTAAGGTGAAGGGCATCATCGTTGCCGGGGAAACCGTCACGTTACAGGTTTCCGGAAAGGGAATCGAGCAGACAATCTTACAGGAAGTCATATCCCGTGTGAACCTGTACCGGACCGTGATCGAGGACGCCCTTAAGACGGGACCGGATGAAGCGCTTGCGGCGGTCAACGCGCTTCGCGAAGAAGTGAATGCGTGCCGCGAAGTATCGCCTTCCGCGGACAACCCGGATGTCTATGTGCAGTACTTCTACAACCTGATTGCGATGGTCGCCATATGCGGCTCCCTGACGGGACTTCACGTTGCGACGAACGCGCAGGCGAACCAGTCGGAAATCGGAGCGAAGAAGAGCTGCTCCGGAACCCCGAAGTCGATTCACCTTTCGGCTGCGCTTCTCGGAAGCTGCCTCGCACAGTCCGTGTGCATGCTTTTATGCGTGACGTTTCTTCGGTTTGTGCTCCGCGTCAACTTCGGCGGAAGCCTTCTTCTGGTGTACGCCTCGGCCGTATTGAGCGGCTGCCTCGGCGTTGCCTTCGGGTTCTTCGGCGGCTCGATCGGACGGCTTAAGTATGAGGTGAAGGCAGCAATCCTTCTTTCGTTCTCCATGGTGCTCTGCTTTCTGAGCGGCCTTATGATGGGCAACATGAAAGGAATTCTCGCGGAGAAGGCTCCCATCGTGAACCGGCTCAATCCGGTCGCAATCGTGTCCGATACCTTCTACTGCCTGAACATGTACGGCGATTACCGGCGATTCTTTACGAAGGTTGTCGCAATGCTTTGCTACATCGTGGCATTTACCGTGTTCGGCGTGCTTTTCTCAAGGAGGAAGAAATATGCAAGTCTATAATGCATTTTTGAAAATCGTAAAGAGCAAATTCGGCTCGGCCATCATCTACATCGTGCTGTTTTTCCTCGTCGGAATGCTCATGACCCGGAGCGAAGCGAAGGAGAGCGTCTGGGAGAAAACGCAGATGAAGATCTCGATTGAGGACCTCGACGACACGCCTTTAAGCCGCGCGCTCACGGAGTATCTTTCCGCGGGAAATGTGATTATCCCCGCCTTTGCGTCCGAGGATGACCTGACGGATGCCTTGTACTACACGACCGTGGATTACGGCATCACGATTCCGTCGGGGTTTGCAAGCCGCCTTTATGCGGGCGAAACCGGCAGTCTCATAACGACGCGCCATATCCATGAGAGCTACTCGGCAGCCAATATCGAAATGATGATCAACAAATATGTGAGCACCGTGCATGCCTATCAGGCAATCGGAGAGAGTGCGGAAGAAGCCGCACAGCATGCCCTAAGAGCGCTTTCCTCCGAAACTTCGGTGACGATGCTTCAAAAGGAAGCGAAAGCGAAAAATGCGAACGAGCCGCTGCTGAGCTTCTTCCGGTACATGCCTTACATCCTTTTGTGCGTAATCTTAAACACGCTTTGCCCGGCACTGATTGTCATGAGCAAAAAGGATATCCGCTTCCGTACGGACTGCTCGGGAATCCGTCCGAGTTCGTATACGCTTCAGCTTTTCGCAGCAAGCGCGCTCTATGTCGCGGGAATCTGGCTTTCCTTCGTGGTTGTAGGCGGAATTCTGAACGGCGTCATGTACACGGGAAGGCTGTGGCTTGTCGTATTGAACAGCTTCCTGTTCGCCCTTTTCACCTCGGTTCTCGCGCTTTTCATCTCGGAATTCGCACCGGGTGAGACGGTTGTCAGCCTGCTGACGCAGCTCTGTTCGCTCGGCATGTGCTTTTTGTGCGGAATATTCGTTGATCAGGCGCTCCTCGGGGAGGGCGTGAACCGCGTGGCACAGTTCCTTCCGGCGTTCTGGTATGTGCGCCTTGTCCGTATGGTGAGCGGGGAGATTCCCTTCACTGCATCGGGAGTCCTGTTAGCGCTCGGAATCCAGGCCGGATTCATTGCCGTGCTCATCATGCTGACGCTCCTTGTGCGCCGCTCGCGGTACACGGGTTTGGTGCGGAAGATCGCATAACGGAATCCTTTTTGAAAACCGAATTTTAGTGTTGACATTTCGGGTTTTGTGTTGCATAATAGACAAGCACGCAAGTTGCAAATCGAGGCGTGGCTCAGTTTGGTAGAGCGCTGCGTTCGGGACGCAGAGGTCGTGGGTTCGAATCCCGTCGCCTCGATTTTTGTCATCCATTCGCTTCGCGAATACATGACAATTGCTGGAATAGCTCAGCCGGTAGAGCACTTCACTCGTAATGAAGGGGTCGTCAGTTCAAATCTGATTTCCAGCTTTTCCTGAACAGGAAGTTTCGAGGCGTGGCTCAGTTTGGTAGAGCACCACGTTAGGGACGTGGGGGTCGCGTGTTCAAGTCACGTCGCCTCGATGCAATAATCCATATGGTTTAGGGCCCGGTTTTTAACCGGGCTCGTTTTCTGTCTGTAGGACGCTTCCGGCGAAATCTTTTGGAACAATTTCACAAAGATTTCGCCGATTTTTCTACATCCAATCGGCCGGATTCCGATTGCATATCTGCCCGGAACATGATACGATAGACCCATCTCGGAGATCATTCCGACTCTTTTTTCTGTGCCCGCACCCCACACGGGCTTCTGCCGACATTGTCCGGCACACTTTCACATTTTACGATATTACTTACGGAGGTTAAGCTATGGTAGCAGTATGCCCGAAAACAGGGGAAAACTATGTCCTTTTGGACTTTGTACAGTTTTGTGAGGAGGTGCGGGACCGCGTGGTTTCGCAGCTCGGAGAGTCGTATGAGGCAACGCTTCGGAGCGTTGTGAAGAACAACCGGACGGAGCATAAAAGCATTGTGATCCGCGAGGGGGAGGATGAGATCATGCCGAGCATCTATCTCGAGACCTTCTACGACGAATACAAAAACGGCATGGGAATGGAAGAGATTGTGGAAACGGTTCTCAAAGTCTACCGCGAGAACCGAAACCCGTGGCCGGAGGGGATTGACCTTTCCTTTGAAGGCCTTAAGGAGAAGATCGGTTTCCGTGTTGTGAACTACGAAAAGAATCTTGACATGCTTGATGAGGTACCGCACCTTCGGATCGATGACTGGGCGGTCTGCTTTGAGTGCGTGATCACCAGAGAGTGCGGACAGGTCGGGGCATTTCGCGTTGACTATGTGATTGCAACCCGCTGGCGGATCGGCATTAAGGAACTGACAGAGCTGGCGCTTCAGAATACGTTCCGCATGTTTCCGTCCAAGCTTGAGCCCATCGAAGAGGTGCTCGCCGGCATGCTTATCAGCAGGCTCGAAGAGGACCGGTCACTGACGAGGGAGGAAAAGGAACAGAAGACAAAGGAAATCATAGACGGCGTCCTCGCGAGAAGAGATGAGAGCGGGCTTCCGATGTACGTGCTTTCCAACGCGATGAACCATTTCGGCGCCGGCGCAATCCTGAACCTTCCGTTTATGGACGGCGTGCGCGAGAAGCTTAAAGAAGACTTCTTCATTCTTCCGTCAAGCGTCCATGAACTGATCCTGATCCCGGTCTCGTGCGCCCCGGACGAAGAGAAGCTGTTGCAAATGGTACACGAGGTCAACGAACGCGAAGTCCCCGAGGAGGAATACCTCTCCGAAGGCGTGTACCGTTACAGTACGCTGCGCGGGAAGATCGAAGAAGCGCTTAAGAGCGCTGCGGAAGAGTAAGGCGCGGGGGGATTTTCCACGGGATAGCCCCTCGGGCCTGATAGGAAAAGAAAACGGAGCCGTCACTTTCGTGATGACTCCGTTTTACTCTGCACCTGAAGGGATTCGAACCCCCGACCATCAGCTTCGGAAGCTGCTACTCTATCCAGCTGAGCTACAAGTGCAGAAGCGAGTTTTATTATACAATGCGAATGCGCGAAATGCAAGAGCAAATGACACATTCTTCAATACACTTTTCCGACAAGCCGGACGGCAACGCGTGCAGGAAGA
Source organism: uncultured Lachnoclostridium sp. (assembly GCA_947305875.1). Classification (GTDB taxonomy): domain Bacteria; phylum Bacillota; class Clostridia; order Lachnospirales; family Lachnospiraceae; genus ISDg. Next base: position 11,319 of record CAMZEW010000022.1, on the reverse strand, counting down.
AGGTTGTAAAGGGCAAGCAGGAGCCGGTAGCGGAAGCCCGCGACATAAAGCGGTGCGGGATTCTTTCGTGTTCCGGCCCGGACAATTACCGCGGCAACCTTTGAAGGAGCGATTCCGTTCCGCTCGTCCCGCTCCATCGAGGACACGGCTTTCTCGCAGCGCGGATACGCATCGCCGCCCGAAGTTTTCTTCCGGGCATCGGTAAAGCCGGTCCCGGAGTCTCCGGGCATTACGACGCTCACACGTATCCCGTGGTCCCGCACCTCGTTACGAAGCGCGAGAGCCATTGCCTGCAGGGCAGCCTTGCTCGCGGAGTAGAATCCCTGGTACGGAATGGAAATCGGTGCGGCAACGGAACTTGTAAACACTATGGAACCGCCGCGCTGCCCGCGCATATACGGCAGTACCGCGCGCGTTACAAGGAACGCCCCGAGGAAGTTGACATCCGTAATCCGGCGCACGTCCTCGAGGGCGGCGAATTCAACCGGTCCCGAGATTCCGATTCCCGCGTTGCTTACAAGCAGGTCGATGCGGCCTTCCGTGGCAAAAATCTCCTGTACGCAGGCGGATACCGCGGCTTCGTCAGAAATGTCGACCGCGCGTCCGAAAGCACCTTCCGGCGCGGTTCCCCTGCGACTAAGCCCATAGACTTTATATCCTTTCCGCATCAGCTGCACGCAGACCTCATATCCGATTCCGGAACTTGCTCCCGTAACGATGGCAACCATAATGCTTCTCCTTCCGACCGTATTCTTTCCGCGGCGCATTCCGCGGATTTTTCTGCCTCTCTATCCGATTTTGTATCACAGAAAAGCGGCAAATGTCAATACGCCCGAAATGCTTGCGGTAGCGCGGGGAGTATGGTATAATCGGATAGGAAGCGGGAGGAGTCCGAACATGTATTGCATTTACCGGAAAAACAGGCGCGGCAGGGCATTGTTGGTTGTGACAATGCTCCTTTTGTGTTGCCTTCTTTCGGCATGCGGAAAGAAAAAGAAGCAGACCAAGACCGAAGAGCCGCAGCCGAGCGTGACGCCGTCACAGGGGCCTTCGGGGCAGCATGAAGCGTCACAGACGGAAGATGCGAAGAAGATGTATCAGTTTTCGGAGCCGAAGTCCGGCGATACGATCGTGAAGATCACGGTGAAGAAGTACGGAACAATCTGCATCAAACTGTTCCCGGACGAAGCGCCGAAGGCCGTTGAGAACTTCGTTACGCTTGCTTCGCAGGGCTGCTATGAGAACGTGAAGTTCTCACGCGTCATTGCCGATTATCTGATTCAGTCCTCGACCGCGATGGGATACGCGACCAGTATCTACGGCGGCGGATTCGAGATTGAGACCTCCGACCGTTTAAGACCGGCGCGCGGCGCACTCTGCATGGCGGATGCCTCCGAGGACGGAACTAACACAAGCTCGTTTTATATTATCGTGACAAAGGCAAGCCTGCTCCGAAGCCTTTCGGATCCGCTGGATGCGCGGTACCACATCACATTTGCCGATTATCTCGAGGAAGCATACAACACCAAACTTTCGGCGGAGCAGCTGGAGTTCTACTACACCTACGGCGGAGCCCCGTGGCTCTACGGACACCAGACGGTGTTCGGACAGGTGTACGACGGGTTTGACGTGCTCGACAGCATCTCGGAAGCGAAGGTCACTTCGCAGTGTGTTCCGAACCCCGGCATATTCATTGAAAATGTGACGGTCGAGACCGTTCCGTAGGGTTCAGAGATTATTTGGCCGTTGTTCACAGTTTCACCATAGATGTTTGTTACATTTGCCGTAGTACAGCATAAAGGAGAAGCCCGACATGGATGAGATACGTGTACTCGTTGTTGACGATGAAGCAAGAATGAGAAAACTGGTATGCGACTTTCTGCAGAAGCGGGGATATATGACAATCGAGGCGGAGGACGGAGAGAAGGCCGTCGAAATCTTCTTTGAAAAGAAGAACATCGACCTGGTGATTCTCGACGTGATGATGCCGAAGATGGACGGCTGGCAGGTCTGTAAGGAAATCCGGCAGTACTCGAAGGTACCGATTATCATGCTGACCGCGAAGGGCGAGGAGCGTGACGAGCTGCTCGGCTTTAAGCTCGGCGTGGACGAATACATCAGCAAACCGTTCAGCCCGAAGATACTTGTGGCGCGTGTCGATGCCATTTTACGCCGTACTACTACTGTAGAAGATAATTGTGAGGCCGGCGGCATCGTGATTGACAAGAAGGCGCATCAGGTGACTATCGACGGCAATCCGATTGAACTCAGCGTGAAGGAGTTTGAACTCTTAAGCTACTTCGTCACGAACCGGGGCGTGGCGCTGTCCCGTGAGAAGATACTGAACAACGTATGGAATTATGACTATTTCGGTGACGCCCGGACAATTGACACGCATGTGAAGAAACTCCGAAGCAAGCTCGGAGAGAAGGGCGAGTACATCAAAACCATTTGGGGAATGGGATATAAATTCGATTATTAATGCCCCGCAATGGCCCTGTGTATGACGCAGGGCTTTTCGTGTTTTTATGGAGTGAGGTTTAGAATGACGGAACGCAGGATAAAATCGCTTCGGATTAAGATGGTTATCGCATTCGTCCTCGTGACGATCGGGATTCTGATCGGCACGTGGGTGCTTACGAAATTCGTCCTTCCGAAGGTTTATCTGAAATCGAAAATGAACGATCTGGTCAGCACGTTCGACGCGGTTGAAGTGCTCCTGTCGCAGACGGAGGAATTCAATTCCGACACGACCTGGAGCTTAAACAGCCTTCAAAGCGGCAAGAACGTTTCGGTGCTTGTCATGGACGCAAGAAGCCCGTTCGTAAGGGATCCGCTCTATACGAACGGAACCCGGGCGCTGCAGAATCGGATGCTTGAGCTTGAGCTGATGAAGGTGGAAATCAGCAACATCAAGCTCGGCGAAAGCCACTGGAACGCGAAGATTCTGTCTAAGACGGACCGCTATCAGATTTACGAAATGGAAAGCGTTTCCGAAAACGGCTCGATTATTCAGCAGAGCAGAAGCGAAAGCGACGAGCACGGAGCAGGCGGACGCAGCGAGGTTTCGGGCGGAACGTATATCGATCTGTGCGGCTATGTCGGAGGGCAGTACTACGTGTACCTGAGCCTTGACTACCAGAGCATTACGAGGGCGACGTCCGTTGCGACCGATTTTCAGATGAAGGTCGCAATCGGAATCCTTTTCGTTGCGGCAATCATCATCTTCCTTCTGTGCCGGATTATCACGAGACCGATTGAGAAGATGTGCGTCGTTGCCGAGAAGATGTGCCAGATGGATTTCGAAGCGCGCTGCCCGGAGGACCGGAGTGACGAAATCGGCGAGCTCGGAAGATCGCTTAACGTGCTTTCGGAGCGGCTGCAGGAGACAATCGGCGATTTGAAAAAGGCCAACAACGAACTTGAACACGATATCCGCAAGAAAGAGGAAATCGAGAACATGCGTAGCGATTTCATTTCGAACGTTTCGCACGAACTGAAGACTCCGATTGCGCTGATTCAGGGCTATGCGGAAGGCCTTCAGGATAACATCAACGATGACGCCGAGAGCCGGAACTACTACTGCGAGGTTATTATCGACGAGGCCGCCAAGATGAACGGCATCGTAAAGAAGCTGCTTTCGTTAAACCAGCTGGAGTACGGTGAGCAGGCGCTTGAGTACGACCGCTTTGATATCTTCGACGTGCTCAGAGGGGTGCTTCGTGACACTGAAATCCTTCAGAAGCAGCAGGAGGTTACCGTGCATTTTTATGATGACGGCCCCTGCTACGTATGGGCGGACGAATATTGCGTCGAGGAAGTCGTAACCAATTACATAAGCAACGCTTTTCACCATGTCGCGAAGTCAAAAGAGATTGCGGTTTCGGTGAAAAAAACAGATGCAACCGTGCGCGTTTCCGTGTATAATACAGGAGAGCAGATTCCGGAGGAAGATCTCGAGAAAATCTGGATCAAATTCTACAAGGTGGACAAGGCCAGAACGCGTGAATACGGCGGTACCGGAATCGGCCTCTCGGTTGTCAAAGCCGTGATGGATGCGCACAACCAGAAGTGCGGCGTTATCAATCACGAGGGCGGCGTGGAGTTCTGGTTTGAACTCGAAGCCGCGGACGGGCAGGAAGAAAAGAAACAGGAGCAGAAGAAGACGGAAAATGATAGCAGTCATTGATTATGATGCCGGGAACATCCGGAGCGTGGAGCATGCGCTCGCGGCACTCGGTTTTGAACATATTGTGACAAGAGATGCGGACGTTATAAGAAATGCCGACAAAGTCATTCTTCCGGGCGTCGGCGCGTTCGGCGACGCGATGGGAAGACTGGATGCCTACGGCCTTACGGAAGTCATTAAAGAGGTCACGAAGGCAGGGAAACCGTTCCTCGGCATCTGCCTCGGGCTTCAGCTGATGTTTGATGAGAGCGAAGAGAGTCCGGGTGTTCCGGGACTGTCGCTTCTTCCCGGTAAGATTGTAAGGCTTCCCGAAGGAGGCGGACGCAAGATTCCGCACATCGGCTGGAACGACCTTTCGTTCCCGAAGGAGAGCCGGCTTTTTAAAGGAATTCCCGAGCACAGTTATGTGTACTTCGTACATTCCTTTTATCTGCAGGCGGATGACCCCGGTGTAGTAGCAGCAACGACCGAATACGGCGCGACCGTGCATGCCGCGGTGGAATCCGGCAACCTGTTCGCATGCCAGTTCCATCCCGAGAAGAGCGGGGATGTCGGCATGGCGATTTTGAAGAATTTCGGAAGCCTTTAAAGGAGTCTTATATGTTTACGAAACGAATCATTCCCTGCCTTGACGTGCACAACGGGCGCGTCGTGAAGGGAATCAATTTTGTGAATCTGCGCGACGCGGGCGACCCGGTTGAGGTCGGCAAGGCCTACGGAACCGCCGGCGCGGATGAACTTGTATTCTTAGATATTACGGCGTCTTCCGATGCCCGCGAGATCCGTGCGGAGATGGTACGGAAGGTAGCCGAGACGGTATTCATCCCATTTACCGTAGGCGGCGGAATCCGGAGCGTTGACGACTTCCGGATGATTCTAAGAGAAGGCGCGGACAAGGTCGCAGTGAACTCTGCGGCGATCATGGATCCCGAACTCATAAGCCGCGCAGCCGACAAATTCGGAAGCCAGTGCGTCGTTCTTGCAATCGACGCGAAGCGTTCCGCGGACGGAACATTCCACGTCTTTAAAAACGGCGGCCGCATCGATATGGGACTTGACGCACTCGAGTGGGCGAAGAAGGGCGTGCAGCTCGGCGCGGGAGAGATTCTTCTCACAAGCATGGACTGCGACGGCACGAAGGACGGCTACGATCTCGAACTCACAAGGAAGGTTGCGGACTCCGTGAAGATTCCGGTCATCGCTTCGGGCGGAGCAGGAAAGAAAGAGCATTTTTACGACGCATTGACCGCAGGCGGCGCGGATGCAGCGCTTGCGGCAACGCTGTTCCACTATAAAGAGCTGGAAATCTCGGAAGTGAAGGAATACCTTCGCGGACGGGGCGTGAGCGTCCGGCTGTAGGGACACTTAAAGGAGCAGGTATGGGGGCTATTGACGAGTGGCTGCCGGCAATCGGCGCCGAGTTTTCGAAGGATTATTACAAGCAGCTTGGCAAGTTCGTCAACTGGGAGTATCAGCAGCATACGGTATACCCGCCGAAGGACGAAATCTTCTCGGCATTCCGTCTGACGCCCCTCTCAAAGGTGAAGGTCGTAATCCTCGGACAGGATCCTTACCACGAGCCGAATCAGGCGCACGGGCTTTGCTTTTCGGTGCGGCCGGGAACGAAGATTCCGCCGTCGCTGGTCAATATCTACAAGGAACTGCAGGACGACCTCGGCTGCTATATCCCGAACAACGGCTATCTCGTCAAATGGGCCGGGCAGGGCGTGCTTCTTCTGAATACGTTACTGACCGTGCGGGCGCATCAGGCATTTTCCCATAAAGGGGTCGGCTGGGAGCGTTTTACGGACGCCGTCATTGAGGCACTTGACCGGGAAGACCGGCCGATTGTCTTTCTTCTGTGGGGAAGTCCGGCACAGCGGAAAGCGGAGATGCTTCATAACCCGAATCACCTGATTTTAAAGGCACCTCACCCGAGCCCGCTGTCCGCTTACCGCGGATTCTTCGGGTGCAAGCATTTCAGCACCGCAAACCGGTTTTTACAGGAACACGGGGAAACCCCGATAGACTGGCAGATTGAGAATATATGATGTGGAGGTTCGCCGTATGGCCGAAATCTTGTCCGACATTTCTTATCAGGAACTGCACCCGACCGTCTGGTACTGCAGCCGCGTACGGGACTCCCGTCTGACGCGGTATCATTCGCATAAAATTATCGAGATCGCGTTCGTTCTCGCCGGCACGGGCCAGTATTTCGTGGACGGCGTGACCTATGACGTGAAGCAGGGGGATCTGATCATCTGTAACCCGGGCGTCATGCATCAGAGCATCGTTACGGACCCGTCCGACCCGACGCTTGAGTTCGTGTGCGGTTTCTCCGATATTCATCTGAACGGCATGCCGGAGAACCGGATTGTTCTTCCCGGCAGTTCGCCGATTCTTCCGCTTACGAGCGAAACGAAACGTGAGATCAGCCGCTGCTGCTACGAGATTATCGAAGAGAACGGCTCGTCCGAACCGGGACGCTATTATATGATCCAGGCGCAGATGATGCGGATGCTCGTCCTTATATACCGTGCCCTGAAAGGCCATCAGAAGACCGCCGCGGAAGGCGTGAACTTCGAGAGCTACTCGAAAGGGTATGTGGTCAAGAACATCCTGAACTACCTGAACGAGAACTATGCGCAGCATATTTCACTGGACCAGATTGCGAAGAACATGTACTTAAGTCCGGTGTACATTTCGAAGATTTTCAAGGAACAGACCGGTGACTCGCCGATTAATTATCTGATTAACGTCCGGCTTGAGAAAGCGAAGGAAATGCTCGAGGACGGGCGCGGCAACATCCGAAGCATCTCCGCGATGGTCGGTTATGAGGATGTGTACCATTTCAGCAAACTGTTCAAAAAGCATTACGGCGTGTCCCCGATGAATTACCGCAAGAAGATAGAAGAGGAGGACTGATCGTGGACGAGAATACGGCTTTATTAAGCAAATGGATGAAAGAGACGGACAACATCGTCTTCTTCGGCGGCGCGGGCGTGTCGACGGCAAGCAACATTCCGGATTTCCGCAGTTCGAACGGGCTTTACGTACGGAAACTGAACCGTCAGTGCTCCCCGGAGGAAATGGTATCGCATACGTTTCTGATGCGGCATACCGAAGATTTCTTTGACTTCTACAAAAAGTATCTTGTGTACCCCGACGCGAAACCGAATCCCGCGCACTACGCGCTTGCGGATCTCGAAAAGATGGGAAAACTGAAGGCAATCGTGACGCAGAACATCGACGGCCTTCATCAGATGGCCGGTTCGGAGGAAGTTTATGAGATTCACGGAACCGTTCATAAAAACTACTGTGTTTCGTGCGGAAAGCAGTTCGACTCGAACTACGTCATGCAGTGCGAAGGCGTCCCCAAATGTGACGCCTGCGGCGCGATGGTACGGCCCGACGTCGTCCTCTATGAGGAAGGCCTTTCCGACTGGCTGATGTCGAAAAGCATTCGTGCCATCCAGAAGGCGGATATGCTGATTATCGGCGGAACGTCGCTGATTGTGTACCCGGCGGCGGGACTGATCAATTACTTCCACGGCAAGCATCTCGTACTGATCAACAAGAGCGTGACCGGCGCGGATTCGATGGCCGACCTGGTCATTCACGACGACATCGCGAAAGTGCTTCGCGAGGCAGTGGACGGGCTTAAGGAAGCCTGATTCACAGAAAGGAACAAAAGCATTGGAGAATCATCCCGAAGACAATAAAAAGAACGGCGGCGAAGGAAACGGCGGAAAGAAGGGAATCGCGGCGAGAATTATATTCACCGTGGTCGCTTTCGTCGTATTTATCGCAGCGTATATGGCCATCAACAGCTACACGGATTCGCTGAAGCATAAGGAAATCACCTACGACGAATTCATCCAGATGGTCGAAGAGAACAACGTTAAGGAAGTCGAAATCCAGGCGGACTACGACCGGATCATCATCAAGCCGAAATATGTGGCGGATTCGATGGTGGAGTACTATTACACCGGTATCGTCGACGACGAGACGCTTCCGCAGTACCTGCTTGAACATGACATCAAGTTCGGCCGGAAGATCATCAACAAGGGTTCTTCTTTCCTTGATTTCATCATCGCCTACATTCTTCCGTTCGCGCTGATCTATCTTGTCATGTGGCTTCTGTTCCGCATGATTTCGAAGAGCGGCGGCATCGGCGGCGTCGGCGGCGTCGGCAAGAGCCGTGCGAAGATGTACGTGGAAAATGAGACCGGCGTTACCTTTAAGGATGTGGCGGGACAGGAAGAAGCGAAGGACTCCGTGATGGAGCTTGTGGACTTCCTGCATGATCCCTCGAAATACACGAGAATCGGTGCGAAGCTTCCGAAGGGCGCGCTGCTTGTAGGCCCTCCCGGAACCGGTAAGACGCTCCTTGCGAAGGCGGTTGCCGGTGAAGCACATGTGCCGTTCTTCTCGCTGTCCGGTTCGGACTTCGTCGAGATGTTCGTCGGCGTCGGCGCGTCCCGCGTACGTGACCTTTTCAAGCAGGCGCAGCAGGCCGCTCCGTGCATTATCTTCATCGACGAAATCGATGCAATCGGTAAGAGCCGTGACAACCGCTACGGCGGCGGAAACGACGAGCGCGAGCAGACCTTGAACCAGCTGCTTGCCGAGATGGACGGTTTCGACACCTCGAAGGGTATCGTCATTCGTGCGGCAACCAACCGTCCGGAAGTGCTTGATAAAGCATTGTTGCGACCCGGCCGTTTTGACCGCCGGATTATCGTTGATAAGCCCGACCTGAAGGGCCGTCTCGCGGTCCTTAAGGTGCATGCGAAGAACGTTTTGATGCACGATTCCGTAAATCTTGAAGAAATCGCGCTCGCGACAAGCGGCGCGGTCGGTTCCGATCTTGCGAACATCATCAACGAGGCCGCCATCCTTGCAGTCAAGGAAGGCCGGACCGTAGTGAAGCAGTCCGATCTGATGGAGTCGGTGGAAGTTGTCTTCGCCGGCAAGGAGAAGAAGGACCGGATTCTCGGACCGGAAGAGAAGAAGATCGTCGCATTCCACGAGGTCGGACACGCTTTGGTTGCATGCCTTGAGAAGAACGCGGAGCCGGTACAGAAGATTACGATTGTGCCCCGTACCATGGGCGCGCTCGGCTATACGATGCAGGTGCCCGAGGAGGAGAAATACCTGAACTCGAAAGAGGATATCCTGACGATGATCCGCACGTTCTGCGGCGGACGCGCGGCGGAGGAAATCACATTTGGCTCCATTACGACCGGCGCGAGCAACGACATCGAGCGTGCGACCCGTCTTGCCCGCCAGATGATTACGCTCTACGGCATGTCCGACGAATTCGGGCTTGTGGCGCTTGAGACGATTGAGAGCCAGTACCTCGACGGCCGTTCGGTTCTGAACTGCAGCGACGAAACCGCCGCCAAAGTGGACGAGGCGGTCCGCAAGGTCATGAAGGACTGCTACGAGCAGGCGAAAGCAATGCTTTCGGAGAACCGCGAGATTCTTGAGCGTGCAGCGCAGTTTTTGATTGAGAAGGAAACAATTACCGGCAAGCAGTTTATGGAGATCTTCCGCGAGGTGAAGGAGGGACCCGTTACGGAGCCTTCCGAAGAGAAGCAAGAAGATGCCCCGGCAGAATTGACTACTCCCGCGGAGGCTGTTCCGGAAGGATAAACGGTGAGAGAATTTGATCTGAAAAAAGAACTGAAGCAGCTTCCGAACCGTCCGGGCGTGTATCTGATGCACGACGCGAACGATGAGATTATCTATGTCGGGAAAGCCAAAATTCTTAAGAACCGGGTGAAACAGTACTTTCAAACCGGCGTCCGCAGGTCCTCGAAAATTGAGCTGATGGTTGCGCGGATTGCGTGGTTTGAATATATCGTCGTCGACTCCGAACTCGAGGCGCTTGTCCTTGAAAATAATCTAATTAAGGAGCACGCCCCGAAATACAATACAATGTTAAAGGACGGCAAGACCTACCCGTACATCAAGGTGACGGTCGGGGAGGATTATCCGCGGGTTTTGCTGACCAGGGAACAGAAGAAGGATAAGGCAAGATACTTCGGCCCTTATGCGCTTTCCGGATCCATCAACGAGATGATCGAACTGATTCGGAAACTGTTCCGCATCCGTACCTGCAACCGCAACCTGCCGAAGGATATCGGAAAGGAGCGGCCGTGTCTTTACTACCAGATCGGGCAATGCGACGCGCCGTGCGCGGACCACATCAGCAAAGAGGACTACCGCGCGTCGGTGGAGCGTGTCATCCGGTTTCTGTCCCGCGATTACGATGACGTGCTTAAGATGTTGAAGAATAAGATGCTTGCCGCGAGCGGGAAGCTTGAGTTCGAGAAGGCGGCGGAATACCGTGACCTGATGGCCCGCGTGGAAGCGCTTCATCAGGAACAGAAGGCGGACGATTCGGTAACCGAGGAACGCGATATCATCGCGTCCGCGTCGGAAGGAAACCAGACCGTCATTGCGGTTTTCTTTGAGCGGAACGGACGTCTTGTGGGACGCGAGCACCATTATCTTGAGCAGGCCGAGCAGCAGGAGCCGGCGGCCTATCTCGGCGAATTTTTAAAGCAGTTTTACGACGGAATGCCCTACATCCCGAAAGAGATATCGATGGAGACCGAGCCCGAGGACCGCGAGCTGATTGAAGAGTGGCTCACGAAGAAACGCGGACGCGCGGTGCACATCCGTATCCCGAAGATCGGCGGCAAGGAGCATCTGGTCGCGCTCGCAAGGCAGAACGCGCAGATGGTCATAAAGCAGGACCTCGAGAAGAGTGCCAAGGAGGAGAAGCGGACCAAAGGAGCCGCAGCGGAGATTGCGTCGCTTCTTTCGTTAACCGATGTCCATCGGATGGAATCGTACGATATCAGTAACATCAGCGGTTTCTTAAGCGTCGGTTCGATGGTCGTCTTTCAGGACGGCGCTCCCCGTAAGAGCGAATACCGGAAGTTCCGGATTAAAAGCGTTGAGGGACCGAACGATTACGCTTCGATGGAAGAGATGCTGACGAGACGTTTCCGTCACGGAATGGAAGAGCGGGAGCAGCAGAAGGAAATCAGCTTCACAAGGTATCCGGACCTGATTCTGATGGACGGCGGCAAAGGCCAGGTGCACGTCGCGGAAGA